>NZ_DASXVH010000064.1:0-4401 GCF_036504375.1 Novimethylophilus sp. | reverse complement strand
CAATCAAACTGTCCTAGACTAAGAACCCATTCCAGCAGGTTTCATCCCACGCGCTACTTAATCTGTGGGATGCAGTGCAAGGCGCGGACTGCGCAGTGTAGTCATTCTCCACAAGCGGTCCGTAACACAGCAATGCGCCCACAGATAAGCAGCCCTTCGGGTTGAGGCCGGGCACAGCGTCTGCGGCGTTGCACCGCTTGCCAATGGAATGGCCATTGGCCGCGCGTTGCGCCTTGCATCCATCCGCACCCGGCCTCAACGCGAGGGATGAAACCTGCTGGAATGAGCTCTACACTATGATTACCCTAAACACCGAAAACCATCTCGTCTCCGCTGCCGTACTGGGCGAATTCACGATTACCGATTTCCGCGAACTCGAACAGCAGATCGAGTTCGCCCTCAAGTTCAACGGCAAAACCAGCCTGCTGGTAGACCTGCGCGACATGCTGTCGATGACGCTGGATGTGGCGCTGGAAGAACTGCGCTTCACTCGCAGCCATCGCGGTGCTTTTGAAAAAATCGCCGTCGTCACCGAGAACACGCTGCAGCAGTGGGAAGCGCTGCTTTCCAACCTGTTTACCGATGCGGTGATTGAAGTATTCGAGAACGAAGACGCCGCGCTGGAGTGGCTCAACGCCTAGGAATGCCATAGCGAAACCATAGTGCAGGCACTGCGCCCGCACTGTTTCGCTAGGGCTCAATGAGCCCGCATCGCATCGCCGTCAGCGCCAGGTCGGCGGAGGTCGAAGCCCCCAGCTTCTGCTTGATGTTGTAAAGATGCGTGCCGACGGTGCGCGGGCTTAAGTTGAGGGTTTCCGCGATCTCGTTGGTGGTCTTGCCCTTGGCCAACGCGATAAACACCTCGAATTCGCGCGCGGAAAGCACGTCCACCGGATTCTTGTCGCCTGAAAGCTGCTGTATCGCCATCTGCTGCGCGATGCTGGCTTCCAGGTACATCTTGCGTCCAGCCACGGTGCGGATGGCCTTGATCAGCTCTTCCGCCGCGCTGCGCTTGGTGAGATAGCCCAGCGCCCCGGCGTTCAGCACGCGCTTGGGATGCACCGAATCCTCATGCGCCGACAGCACCAGGATACGCGCCTGCGGGTCGTGCGCCATGATGCGCTCGATGGCTTCCAGCCCGCCGATGCCGGGCATGGTGATATCCATCACCACCACGTCGGGATGCTGCTCGCCATAACTGCGTACCGCCTGCTCGCCGTTCTCGGCCTCGGCCACCACCTTGATGTCCGGCGCCGATTCCAGCAGCAGCTTAAACCCCATGCGCACCACCGCATGGTCGTCCACCAGCATGACGTTGATCGCGCTCATGCGGGAATCACCACCGCAACCTTCACTCCCCGGCCCAGTTCCGATTCGACATCGAAGCGGCCATGCAGCGATTGCGCGCGCTCGCGCATGCCCAGCAGGCCGAAATGCCGGGTTTGGTCCACCTTACAGATATTCATGCCGGTTCCGTTGTCGCTGATGATCAATTGTACTTCTCCGTTCTGTTCGCGGCGCAGGGTGATCGCAATCGTCGTCGCCTGCGCATAGCGTAGCGCGTTGTTGACCGATTCCTGCACGATGCGGAACAGGTTGATGTTGAGCGTTTCGCCAAGCTCGTCGAGTTTACCGTAAAACTCCAGCGTGAAATCGATCTCGGGATATTGGCTCTGCCATGTCGTCACCGCGTCGCGCAGGGTTTCCAGCAGCCCCAGGTTGTCCAGCGCGCCGGGCCGCAGCTGGCGGATGATATTGTGCATGCCGTCGTAGATATGGTTGGCCGCCGCGGCGATCGTTTGCGCGGCCGCCTCCACCTCCGGCAACTGCTCGCGCGCCTTGTTGCCGATGGCCACAGCGAAGGTCTTGATCGCGGTGACGTATTGCCCCAGCTCGTCATGCAGCTCGCGCGCCAGGGAGCGGCGCTCCTCCTCGATATGACGCTGGATCAGCTGGGTCAGCTGGCGGTTTTCTTCCAGCCTGCGCTCGGCCTCTTCAGCGTGCTTGCGCTCGGTAATGTCGCGCAGCGTGCAGATTTCGCCCACCACCCTGTCGTTCTGCGGGTCCACCAGCGGCGCGGCGGAAAGCGCGATATCCAGCAGCCGGCCGTCGCGGGTCACGCGCTGGGTGTCGTAGTTGTCGATATGGCGGCGCTCGGCGATGGCCGCAAGGTTCTGCTTCAGCTCGTTCTCGCGCCCCGGCGGCGTCAGCAATGCCGCCGAATGGCCGATGATGTCATGTGCAGGGTAGCCGAATAACCGCTCCGCAGCCGGGTTCCACAGCGAGATATTGCCGTCGAGGTCGTGGATCATGATCGCATCGCCGGTCTGCTTGACCACCAGCGCCAACCGGCGGCTTTCCTCGGTGCTGGCCTCCAGCGAGGCCGCCATGTTGTTGAAGCTCTGCCCGATGCGGTTGAATTCCGGCAGGTTGAATTTCGGCAGGCGCGCCGCCAGATCGCCGTGCTCCATGCGGTTGATCGCGCCCAGAATGCTGTTCACCGGCTTCAGCGCCCGCCCCAGCACCCAGTACACCACACCGTTGATCAGCACGAAAAACCCCAGCCAGATCAGGAACAGGTTGCGCACCCCGCTCCATGCCTCGCGGATCGCCCCGCCGGGATTGGAAGCAACGATCAGCTGGCCGAAACGGATGCGCCGCATGGCGATTTCCTGTTCCGGCGCCACCAGCTTGGTGAACCACTGCGGCGGCTCATCTGTGGTACGGAAAGTGGAAGGCGGCGAGAGGTAGATAAGGCGGCCGGCACCGTCGTAAAGCGAAATATCGATGCTGCGCACGTGGCCCAGAGATTCCAGGAACGTTTTCAGCATCTCATGCGTCGGCCCCAGCTCCGGATTGCGGTAAGAGCTGATCACCACGGTATCGAGCAGCTGAATGGTGACGCGCGACGCCGCCTCCACCCCCTCCTTGATCGAGGTGCGGGTATCCTTGATGATGACGAACCCCACCCCCGCCATGAAAATCAGCAACAGTACGGTAATCAGCAGGTTCAAGCGGAAGCGCAGGCTCATGGCGGAATTCTACATGGCGTCACGCATTTGTTGAATCGGCCGGGCGAAAACACAATCGGGGATAGCGAAAGATTTTTGCTACCCAATGCCCGCCTGGCCAGGATTAAGATAGGCTCATAAATGGTCCAGCGGGCTGGCGACACCGCGCCCGCCCCTGTTCAGCACACGGGTGTAAATCATCGTCGTCGAAACGTCGGAGTGGCCGAGCAGCTCCTGCACGGTGCGGATGTCGTAGCCTCCTTCGAGCAAGTGCGTGGCAAACGAATGGCGGAAAGTGTGCGGCGTGGCGGGCTTGACGATCCCCGCCAACGTCACGGCTTTTTTCATCTGGCGCTGGATGGCTTTTTCATCCGCATGGTGACGGCGCACGATGCCTGATCTTGGGTCGGTGGAAAGCGTGCGTGAAGGGAACACATACTGCCACCCCCATTCCTTGCCCACGTTGGGATATTTTTTATCCAGCGCCATCGGCATGTAAACCTCGCCATGACCGCCCGCCAAGTCCTCCTGATGCAAGGCCCTGACCTTAACTAAATGGGTCTTGAGAGGCTCAACCAGTGAGGCTGGCAACATTGTCACCCTATCCTTAAAGCCTTTGCCCTCGCGCACCAAAATCTCGCGCCGCGCCAAATCCACATCCTTCACCCGCAGCCGCAAGCACTCCATAATTCGCAAGCCGCTACCATAAAGCAAGCTGGCGATCAGCCACACCGTGCCATCGAGACGCGTCAGCACGGCCTGCACCTCCTGCTTGGTCATCACTATCGGCAAGCGCTTGGGTACCTTGGCCTGAGTGACGTTATCCAGCCAAGGCAACTCTACGCCCAGCACCTCTTTATACAAAAACAACAACGCGCTTTTGGCCTGATTCTGGGTTGAGGATGATACGTTGCGCTCCACCGCCAAATGCGACAAAAAAGCCTCAACTTCAGGCGCGCTCATGTCCTTGGGGTGCTTCTTGTCATGGAACCAAATATAGCGTTTAATCCAATCCACATAAGATTTCTCAGTGCGCAGGCTGTAATGTTTCACCCGTAAACGTGAAATCACTTGGTCAAGCAACTTAGGCGGCTGAGAGGGGTTTTGGGTGTCAACCATGATGAAGGTGTATTTGCCGAAATTGTTTAGCAGAAAACAGGTGTGCTAAAAAATCATTACCTAATGAATTAAATATGATTATACATATTTATAAATTTTTATTATCCTGCCCCAATAAAAAATTAAGTTTTTGGGTCTTAGGAAGCTAAAGCGGATTTATTCGTAAGAGTTTGAGTACTTCAAGGTAAAGATTATCACGGCGATGGTTGAATCGAAATTCAGTCTCTTTCAGGTGCAGGTAAAACGTGTGCTTAGCCACGCCGTTAAACTT
>NZ_DASXVH010000063.1:0-26995 GCF_036504375.1 Novimethylophilus sp. | reverse complement strand
GGATGACGTTATCCGGGTCGCTGTCCATATCGGCATGAATGGCCCGCATGGTTTCCGGCCTTTCTGCCAGCATCGCCAGAACTTTCTGCCGCCTAGCTTCCTGTTGCTGTTCAAGTTTCAGTGCCGCCAGAATTTCAGCTTTGCTTTGTTTGAGCCGTTCCACGATGTCGGCAGGTAGATCGTCAGCAGGGGAAATATCCAGATAACGACCATCCGCCTTAATCGAATAACCGGCCTCTCGCAGCTCAAAAATCAGGTCAGGTGCGCCCATGACTAAATCCTCAAGTGCGACTGATTAGGGAGTTGACTGTCATCAGCGACAGAATCGCTGGAAAGATGCCCAATTTTGGGTAAGGTGTCCAAGGCGTCCATATAATTTATATGGCCATGTTGGACATCTTCACTGTTTTTGGACATGTTGCCGGACAGTTTCCAATACCAGCGACCATCTAACCCGCCCTTAACGGACTTGATACCCAGATCATCTTTTGCCCGTCTTACTGTTCGCCATGAATGACTAGCGCCCTTGGCATCCGCTTCAATCTGCTTTTGGGATAATTCGCCATTGGCCAGCAGGTCTAGCAGAAATTCCTTTGCATCCTCCAGTGCGCTGTTGTCATGATCGACAGCTTCGCGGTTATCGGGTTCCGCCAACAATTCACGCGCAGAGCCTTCGACAGCATCGCCCCAGACTGAATAGCTGGAAAATATACCGGGGTGTCCGTCAATCTCCTTTTGGTGAAGATCGTACTCAAACCCGCCATGATCTACGCCGATGTTGCTCTTGGCTCGGCAGAATATGCGCCTTGTGGTTTCGCCTTCGATGATCTTCGCGGTCGCCAAAACAATACGCGCCAAGGCTCCGAAGGCCAGCGAACCCGTGACACGCTCCAACGGTTCCCTGCCTCCCGAACCTTTGGAAAAGTGCGAGATGCCCAGCACGGCACATCCCAGACGTTCTCCGAAGTCCACCAGCGGTTGCAAGGCCCGTCTGACTTCACCATTTTTGTGACTGTCACCAGCGACGGCATTAACGATAGGGTCAACGATCAGCAGCGACACATCGCCAATGCGCCCGGCAACATCCAGCATCGCGGCAATATCGGTAGCCGGGTCAAAACTTCGCAACTCATCGCCATGCTGTACGTCACCAATGAAATGCACTTTTGATAGGTCTGCATCAGCAGCGAGCAATCGCGGGATTAGCGTATCTTTTGCAGAATCTTCACCACTCCATATCAGCACATTGCCGACTGGACAACGTGAGCCATCAGGAAACCTGCCGCCTATGCTCACCGTTGCCGCTAGTGCAATGGCGATAGTCGTTTTACCCGTACCTGCTTGCCCAGCGAAAATGTGTAATTTGCCGCGAGCAAGCCAACCATCCCATAGCCAGTTTATCGGTTTCGGGATGATAGATGCCGCGCAAGTAAGTTGGACAACCGGCAATGGTGCAAACTGCCTTCCAGAATCGCCTCCAGACTGATTATTTTTGATGGGTTGAGACAATTTGCCCGTCATTGCCAGCGCACGGGCCTCCAGATCAATGCCGGCGTCAAATGCTGCCAGTGCTTCGGGTCTAATATCCATTGTTTGCCACCTCGCACGCGTGATTGAGCCGCGATGCCGCTAACAGCAGACGTTCCCGCCCTGATTCAGTCAGCGGCTTGTCGTTGGCAATGTCGGTGGCGCACAGATAAACCAGCGTTGCCTCGAAGCTCATGATCTTGAGTACATCGCCGGGATAGAACGGTTTGCGTTCTGGCTTGAAGTGGCCCATAACCTGATTGGGCATCAGATCGGAAAACGTCAGGCCGACAGCAGACAAGACTGCTTCCGTAGAACATCCACCGAAACAGTGCAGCAACAGCCGTCCGTCCGCGTCACGGATTGCAAGACTAGGAGATTTATCGTCATGGGCGGGGCAGCAGGCTTTCCAACGATCAGTTCCAGTTCGTTGTGCCTTATGCAGACGTGACAGCAGGGTATCGAGTGCGCTCATTTACGCACCCCCTTCCAGTCGCGCTTATGCTTGCGACTGATACGGCTCGGCTTTATCATGGTGTTGTCGTTGTATGGCTTTGGGGTCGCACGGTCGCCACCGTTGCGGCCCTTGTTGTTTGTGGTCATATCAGCCCCCATTCACTAGAGCTAATACTTCACTGGCTTTCCATACGGTAGTTTTTGGGCCTAGCTTATGTGCCCTGGGGTACTTGCCGGACTTCACCCCGTTCCACCAGCTAGTAGCTGATACCGGGATGATTGGCGGGATAGGTGGATTGGCCTTCTTGCTGCCGATGATTTGCGGCAGGCGTAAAAACCCGTCTTGCTGGATTGTGTTTCCCATGTTTGCTTTCCTTTGCTATGGATTGCACAAGGCAGTATTGCCTTGAACATGGGTACATCATCATGTTGATTTTATTTACAAAAAACCTCTTATCTAGCAGAGTGCGCACTGTGCTGGCTAAATGCTCATTCAGCTAGCAGGGTTAGTCTTTTCCCATTCCCTACACCAATCTTCAATTCTTTTCTGGCTGGTAAGGTGTTCGAATTTATCCAGCATATCGCGGGCAAAAGCAGCTTTCCCTTTGTATCTGCCAGGATCGCGCCGCCATTCTTGCCAGCACTCTTTGACTAGCTTTTTTTCGGCCTGCTTAGGGTCAGATGCAATCTTTGCCAAAGCCCCTGTTCTTGCTTGATGTTTTTTCTGGTGTTCAATCCCTTCAAGTAATGCTTTCATCACTAAATTAGTGTCCTCGGCACGGCGTAACTCAGCCATTCCACGCTTGGAATCCAGGGTCGCCTCAGTAAAAGTTATAAAGCGGGTTGCATCGACGATCCCCCAGAGAGTTACAGAGGGACGATTATCTCTAATCCCCACCTCTGCAAAGCGCAAAGCTTTGTTTGCTCCGTCTAATAATTTATCCAAAAATTCAGCCATTTTCGGATCAGGAGCGGCTTTGGGAGTTAATTCATTGGCTCTATTTACAAGGTCGGAAAGAATATCCTTAGCAATTATTTCAAAAGTAGACGATTCATCCATAGCATTCCCTTCCATGCCCCTCAAATAGAACCCACGCCAGCAGGGTAAGGGTTGCCCTGTTTTCGCCCCGTCGGGCTAGGCGTGGATAACCTGAATTATGCTGGCGCCTCCATTGCGTCAAGCTCGCTTGTCTTGGGCATGAACCACGCCATTTCATCCCTAACCCTAAACAACGGGGACTGGCATTGATCGGCAAGATAGCCCAATTGCCCGATTCCTTGCATCAGCAGGTAGGATAGCGCCGCCTCATCCCCGTCCCATGTCGCGAAAGCCTCCTTCAAACTGTCCGCCATAAGCGCAATGGTTGCAGCAACATTAACAGCCCTATGTGGAGAGTCCCATTCATGAGCAATAAACAGCGACCTTGATAATTTTCTGGCGACCGCATAACTTGGAGCATCAAGACCATCCCCATTTTCGTCATTGACAGCCCACCGTGCCCGATTATCTTTTGGGTCATACATGAACCACACCGAAAACGGGTCAGAGTTAATCGGGAACTCCTCGGCCAGTTCAGCCGGGGTTTTGTCGTCTGTTGTAGAATCGTTATCAGCCATGATGCTTACCTCCTATCAAGGTACTGCGTTGTGGTTAGGGTTGGCTGGTCACTTTCCTAGGGCTACCAGCCTTCCCGCTTTTGCCTGATACCGTCAGGCAACCGTGTTGCCCTTTATGCCGCCTTGCCGTGTATCGGTATCACCTTCGCACCAGCCCGCAAGCCATCCAGGTAATCCGCCCAATGCTGCATCATTGCGGTACGTTGTTTCAGATATAGCGCATGGTTATAGGCCGCGCTCACCTCGTTGCGCTCCGCATGGGCTAATTGCAATTCAATGTGCTGGTGGTCAAAACCCTGCTCATGTAGCGCCGTGGATGCAATACCTCTGAATCCGTGTCCGGTCATCATGCCGCCGTAACCCATACGCCTTAAGGCCACCAAGATGGTGTTGTTGCTCATGGTCGCTGATTTTCTGCCATAGTGCTGGGCGGGGAAAAGATACTCACTTGAGCCGCTTATCAGTTGCAGAGTTTTCAGTAATTCCACGGCCTGGCTGGATAGAGGCACGATATGCGGGGTGTCCATCTTCATACGGTCAGCCGGGATGCGCCATTCTGCCGCATCCAGATCAATCTCATCCCATTTGCCGCCGATTAACTCGCTGGTGCGGATGAAGGTTAGCGCCATGAGTTTGATTGCTATGCGTGTCACCTGATTGATACTCGCCGCCTCAATGGCACGTAGTAGGGCAGGGAGTTCTTTTATTTCCACTCGCGCATAATTCTTTTTACGCCGTGTTTCGATAATGTCGCTGGGCTTAATGTCGGCAGCAGGATTTCGGATAACCTTGCTTTCATCGCCGTGCGCGATTGCATACCGGAATACCTGCCCAATCATTTGATGCCCGCGTTTGGCAAGGTCTAGTGCGCCACGCTTGGCAATGGCTTTGACGGTACGGACAACATCGGGGGCATTGATCGCCGTGATAGGCATGTCGCCAAGTTCGGGATAAAGGTCTAACTCCATCCGGCGAAGGGCTTGCCGCGCATGGCGTTCACTCTTGCCTTGCTGCCAGTGCTGGTGCCAGCGGCCTGCCCATTCCCTGAAAGTGTTGGTTTTGCTGAAAGCCTTTTCCTGCTTCTCGGCCTTGCGATTTTCGCCGGGGTCTATGTCATCAGCCAGCAGTTTGCGGGCCTGCAAGTGCCGTTCCCGTGCATCTTTGAGGGTGATTTCTGGATATGCTCCCAGTGCAAGCCGTTTCTCTTTGCCCCCAAAACGGTACTTGTAACGCCACAGTTTGCCCCCAGTAGGCATCACCTCAACGTATAGGCCACCGCCATCAAATAGCTTATATGCCTTTTCTTGCGGCTTGGCCTGCCTGATTTCAACGTCCGTTAGCGCCATCATCCACCCCATTCTGGGGGCATGTATTCTGGGGTTTTCCAAACTGCCCCCTAGTTTGCCCCCTAAATTGCATTGATTTGGTGAAACTAGATTAAACGCAATTGTACGAATAGGCAATAAAAAACCCGCAGTTACGCGGGCTTGGTGGACTTCTTTGAATGGTGCTGAATACTGAATTGGTCGGGATGGCGGGATTCGAACTCGCGACCCCTTGCACCCCATGCAAGTGCGCTACCAGGCTGCGCTACATCCCGACCGGGCCCAGAAGGCACAACGCCTTCAAAGCAGGTGCGGATTATAGCGGAAACAACCGCAGCCTGCCAGACAGGAAACGTGGAGATTTATGAATGCAGCGGGAAATGAAGCAGTTCAATCACGCCACGCAACTCGGTACGCAACGCAGCCCAGTCAAACGCAGGCTCGACATGCATGGAGGCTTCCGGCGGGACAGCCTTGGCCGCAGCAACTACGGCTGGAGCATAAGCTGTTGTATCGTCGGCGATATCGCCCTCTTCAAGACGATGGCGTGCGCCGTTGATGGTAAAACCCTGCTGGTAGAGCAGTTCCCGGATGCGGCGGATCAGCAGTACCTCGTGATGCTGATAGTAGCGGCGGTTGCCGCGACGCTTGACAGGCTTGAGCTGGGTGAACTCCTGCTCCCAGTAACGCAATACGTGCGGTTTGACGCCGCACAACTCGCTGACTTCACCTATTGTAAAGTAGCGTTTTGCCGGGATAGGAGGCAACGCCACCTTGTCAATCTGCTCCTGCATAGACCTCGTCCACTTGAGTCTTCAGCTTTTGACTGGCATGGAATGTTACGACACGCCGCGCCGTAATGGGGATTTCTTCGCCTGTTTTGGGATTGCGGCCGGGGCGCTCGGACTTCTGGCGCAACTCGAAATTGCCGAAACCGGAAAGTTTTACGCTATCGCCGCCTTCCAGCGAGGTGCGGATTTCCTCGAAAAAGGCCTCCACCATATCTTTGGCCTCACGCTTGTTCAGCCCAACCTGTTCAAACAACAAATCCGCCAAATCGGCTTTGGTTAAAGTCATTGGATCCCCTTCAACTACGCAGGACTGCGCCGAATTTTTGAGACAGCTCGGCAAGCAGTTTGACCATTGCCGCGTCGGCATCTTCATCGGTCAATGTTTTTTGAGTATCTTGCATAAGCACCAGAAATGCAAGGCTTTTTTGATTCTCGGCGATACCTTTTCCACGGTAAACATCGAACAGCGCAACCTCGCTGACGACGGAATCCGCCGCGGCACGCATGGCATCGAGCATGGCCTGCACGGCCACGCCTTCATCCACCACCACGGCCAGATCGCGGCGGATCGGCGGAAACTTGGGTACCTCGACAAAAGCAGGCACCGGCTTGCGGGTCAGCGCACCCAACTCCAGTTCAAACAGGACTACGCCACGCGGCAGATCGTAATGCTGCTGCCAACGCGGATGCAGGGTACCGATCCAGCCTATAGCCTTGCCATCCAGCAGCACCTGCGCCGTCTGGCCGGGATGCAGCGCCGGATGTTGCGCGGCTTTAAATACCGCACGACCAGCGGTCAGCGCCTCCACATCGGCTTTGACATCGAAGAAATCCACGGCACGCGCGGCCTCGCCCCACTGTTCCGGCTGGGCATCTCCGTAGCATAAACCGGCCAGGCGGGTAATCTCCCTGTACGCCTGGCCTTCCCGATGGAAGCAGGCGCCGATTTCAAACAGGCGCACACGCTCCTGCTTGCGGTTGAGGTTGTATTGCAGCGCATCCAGCAGCCCGCCCCACAGGCTTGAACGCATCACGCTCATGTTGCTGGCAATGGGATTTCGCAAGGCAATCGCCGCAGCATTGCCCAGGAGATCGCTCTCCCACGACGGATCGACAAAGCTATAGGTTATCGCTTCGCGGTAATCCGCCGCCGCCAGCAGTTGGCGCAGGCTATTCGGACTGCACAGGCTTTCTTCCGCAGGCAGCATGAGCAGGGCCCCAGAAGACGGAGGCAGCGCCGGCAGATACTCATAGCCATGCAGACGCACGATTTCCTCGATCAAGTCTTCTTCGATCCCAATATCAAACCGATAGCTGGGCGGCGTAACCAAAAACTCGCCATCCTTGCAGGTAAAACCGAATTGCAGGCGGGTCAGCAAATCGGCAACGGTTTCCTGCGCCAGCGCAATTCCCAGCACTTCTGCGGCCTTTTTGACATGCAAGCGTACAGGATTGCGACTGGGCAATCGAGCGAGATGTTCGGTAATCTCGCCCGCGCTACCGCCGCAAATTTCGAGTATCAACTGCGTAGCGCGTTCCTGGCACAGGCGCGTTGCCGCGAAATCCACGCCGCGCTCGAAGCGATATGAGGAGTCGGTGGAAAGTCCCAGTCTGCGCGCCCTGCCGGCAATGACTCCGGGGGTGAAAAATGCGCTTTCCAGGAAGATATCGGTAGTGCCATCCGACACCGCCGTGCCATTACCGCCCATGATGCCCGCCAGCGCAATGGCTCCGCTATCATCGGCAACCACCAGCATGTCGTCCTGCAACACAGCGACTTGTTCGTTCAGCAGCCGGATGCTTTCGGCATTACGGGCAAACCGCACCTGTACATCGCCATTCAGCTTTGCCAGGTCGAACGCATGCAGCGGCTGCCCCATTTCCAGCAATACATAGTTGGTAATGTCCACCACGGCACTGACAGACCTGAGCCCGCTACGCTCCAGACGACGCCTCATCCAGTCCGGGGTGACGGCCTGCGCGTTCACGCCGTTAATGATCCGGCCGCAATAGCGCGGACAGGCTTCAGCGGCTTCCACCCGCACATTTTTTTTCTGCTGGCCAGCCAGAGACGTTGGGCTAATCTGGGGCAAACTCAAGGCAGCACCCGTCAGCGCCGCCACGTCGCGGGCAATGCCTGCCACGCTCAGGCAATCGCTGCGATTCGGCGTGAGCTTGAGTTCAAACAGTTGGTCGTCGAGATCGAAATACTCGCGGACGTCCTGCCCGACCGGCGCGGTATCGGGCAATTCGAGTATGCCCGCGCTTTCATCGGCCAAGCCCAGTTCCTTTTCGGAACACATCATGCCGAAAGATTCCACGCCGCGCACCTTGGCGTGCTTAATGCTGAAACCCGGCAGTTCCGCCCCCACCAGCGCACAGGCGGATTTCAGTCCGGCACGCGCATTGGCAGCACCGCAGACAATTTGCAACGGCTCGGATTGACCGACATCCACACGCAACACTTGCAGACGGTCAGCATCGGGATGCCTTCCGGCACTAAGAATCTGCGCGACGACGACATGGCTGAAAGCCGGCGCTACCGGCTCCTGCGCCTCGACCTCCAGGCCGGCCATGGTCAGCACATGACCCAGCGCCGCGCTATCAAGCGCGGGATTCACGAATTGGCGCAGCCAGTTTTCCGAAAATTTCATAGTTAGCCATCGGCTATCAGGCCCGGCTTTTCGCTGGGCGCTGAAAGCTAGTTAAATTGTTTCAAAAATCGCAGATCATTTTCAAAGAACAACCTCAGGTCGTTCACGCCATACCGCAACATGGCAAGACGCTCCACGCCCAGGCCGAAGGCAAAGCCGCGATATTGCTCGGCATCGATGCCCACATGCCCCAGCACGTTGGGATGCACCATGCCGCAACCACCGATTTCAAGCCATTTATCGCCCCAGCTCATATCCATCTCGGCGGAAGGCTCGGTAAAGGGAAAGAACGATGGACGGAAACGCACTTGCAAATCATCGCGCTCGAAAAAACGCTGCAGAAAATCCTGCACCACACCCTTGAGATTGGCAAAACTCACCCGCTCGTCCACCCACAGTCCCTCGACCTGGTGGAACATGGGCGAATGCGTGGCATCCGAATCCACGCGGTACACGCGCCCCGGCGCAATGATGCGCAGCGGCGGTGTCCTGTTCTGCATGAACCGCACCTGTACCGGAGAGGTATGGGTGCGCAGCACATGCTCGTCATCCACGTAAAAGGTGTCGTGCATGGCACGTGCGGGATGATCTTCCGGGATATTCAGTGCAGTAAAATTGTAAAAATCCGTCTCGATTTCCGGACCTTCGGCCATTTCAAAACCAATGGAACGGAACAGCGTCTCGATCCGTTGCAAAGCCAGCGTGACCGGATGCAAGCCGCCCTGCGCCTTGCCGCGACCGGGCAAAGTGACGTCGACAACTTCCGCAGCCAGCTTCTGCGCCTGCTCCGCTGCCAGTATGCTTGCGCGGCGAGCGGCAACCAGCTCTTCCACCGTCTGCTTGGCGCGATTGATTACGCCGCCGGCAGCGGGCCGCTCTTCGGGAGGGAGCTTGCCCAACTGCTTGAGCTGTTCGGTCAGCACGCCGCTTTTGCCGAGGTAGCGTGCCTTCACCTGCTCAAGGTCGGCAATGGAGCCAACGCCGTCCAACGCACCCCGTGCTTCTAAAATAATTTGTTCGAAATTGTTCATTTTCACGATCATGACCAACAAAAAAGGAGGCTGGTTAGCCTCCTTTTTTGCCGTAACCGATTTTATACGGCGCCGAGGCTGGCCTTCGCCATGTCGGCAATCTTGGCGAATGCCGGCTTGTCGAACACCGCCAGGTCGGCCAGAACCTTACGGTCGACCTCAACTGCAGCCTTCTTCAGGCCGTTCATGAAACGGCTGTACGTCAGGCCGCACTCGCGGGCGCCAGCATTGATACGGGCGATCCACAAGGCGCGGAACTGGCGCTTTCTTTGGCGACGGTCGCGGTAGGCATATTGCCCAGCCTTCATCACCGCCTGCTTGGCAATGCGGTAGACGTTCTTGCGGCGGCCGCGGTAACCCTTGGCTGCGTCTAAAACCTTTTTATGGCGTGCGCGGGCGATGACACCACGTTTTACTCTTGGCATGGTCTCTCTCCCTTATGCGAACGGCATCATGGCGCGGATGGACTTCACATCGCTCGCCACTACATCGACGGAACCACGCAGATGACGCTTATTCTTGGTGGTCTTCTTGGTCAGGATATGGCGCTTGAACGCCTGTCCACGCTTGATGCTGCCGCCGGCGCGGATTTTAAACCGCTTGGCTGCACCGCTTTTGGTCTTCATCTTGGGCATTTTGTAACTCCTGGTTGGATTACTCGAACAAGCGATCGGGCATGCCTTTTTAAGGATTAAACCTTAAGCCGCGTCGCTCATCTATTGGCTGAGTAGGTTTCTACTTCGCCTTTTTATGGGGGGACAGCACCATCACCAACTGCCGGCCCTCCATTTTTGGGTATTGCTCTACTGTCGCGTGCTCGACGAGATCCGCCTCAACACGCTTCAGCATGGCATGCCCCAATTCCTGATGGGTGATTTCACGACCGCGAAAACGCAAGGTAATCTTGGCCTTGTCACCCTCTTCCAGAAAACTTTTCAGGTTACGCAATTTGACCTGATAGTCTCCATCGTCCGTCCCCGGACGGAACTTCACTTCCTTGACCTGGACCTGCTTCTGCTTCAGTCGGGCCTCATGCTGCTTTTTGCTCTCACGGTACTTGAACTTACCGTAGTCCATCAGCCGGCACACCGGAGGTTTGGCCGTAGGGGCGATCTCCACCAGATCCAACTCGGCCTCTTCGGCCTGTGCCAGCGCCTGCTGCAAACTGACGATACCAATAGGTTCGCCTTCCGGGCCCACCAACCGAATTTCCGACGCAGTAATCTCGCCGTTGATTCGGGTATCTTTATCCTGAGCTATAGCAAATTCTCCAAGTCAATAAAAAACAAACCGCGCCTTACCCTCGACTGACGACCTCTGCCACGAGCCTGTCCATAAAGGCTTGCAACGGCATGGAACCTAGGTCTTCGCCCTTACGGGTACGCACGGCCACCTGCCCGCTTTGCATCTCGCGCTCACCGGCTATCAGCAGGTAAGGCTGTCTCTGCAGGCTATGTTCGCGAATTTTATAGGTTATTTTCTCATTCCTCAAGTCCGATTGCACGCGGAAACCATTTTTCCTGAGTTCTGCGGCGATATTTCCGGCATATTCCGCGTGCGCGTCGGTGATGTTCATCACCACCGCCTGCACCGGCGACAGCCATACCGGCAACGCGCCGGCGTAATGTTCTATCAGGATACCGATGAAGCGCTCCATCGAGCCCAAAATCGCGCGATGCAGCATTACCGGCGGCTTGCGCGAATTGTCCTCGGCGACATATTCCGCCTCCAGCCGCACCGGCAGGTTGAAATCCAGCTGTATGGTGCCGCACTGCCACAAGCGACCCAGGGAGTCCTTCAGCGTGAACTCGACCTTGGGCCCATAGAACGCGCCTTCGCCCGGCTGCAGGTCGTAGGCCAGGTTGTTCTGCTGCAGCGCGGCGGCAAGCCCGGCTTCCGCCTTGTCCCAAGTTTCGTCGGAACCGACGCGTTTTTCGGGGCGGGTGGACAGCTTGACCAGTACGTCGTTGAAGCCGAAATCGGCGTACACCTGTTGCAGCATCTCGATAAAAGCCGACACTTCGGACTGGACCTGCTCTTCGGTGCAGAAAATATGCGCGTCGTCCTGGGTGAACCCGCGCACCCGCATCAGGCCGTGCAACGCGCCGGAGGGCTCGTTGCGATGGCAGGAACCGAACTCGGCCAGGCGCAGCGGCAGTTCGCGGTAGCTGTGCAGGCCATGGTTAAAAATCTGCACGTGGCCCGGACAGTTCATCGGCTTCACCGCGTAGTCTCGATTCTCCGAGGCCGTGGTGAACATATTGTCGCGGTAGTTTTCCCAGTGCCCGGACTTTTCCCACAGCGTGCGGTCCATTATGGTCGGCGTGCGCACTTCCTGGTAGCCGTACTCGACGAACCTGGCACGCATGTACTGCTCGACCTGCTGCCACAGCGACCAACCCTTGGGATGCCAGAACACCATGCCCGGCGCCTCGTCCTGCATGTGAAACAGGTCGAACTGGCGGCCCAGCTTGCGATGGTCGCGCTTTTCGGCTTCCTCCAGCGCATGCAGGTAGGCGTCCTGGTCTTCCTTTTTCGCCCAGGCCGTGCCGTAAACGCGCTGCAGCATTTCGTTCTTCGAATCGCCGCGCCAGTAGGCGCCGGCCACTTTCATCAGCTTGAACACCTTGAGCTTGGCCGTCGTCGGCACGTGCGGGCCGCGGCAAAGGTCGGTAAAATCGCCTTCGGTATAGAGTGAAACCTCTTCGTTTTGAGGAATGCTGCCGATAATCTCGGCCTTGTAGTGCTCGCCGATGGACTTGAAATAGGCAATCGCCTCATCCCGCGGCAGCACCTTGCGCGTCACCGGGATATCGCGTCTGGACAGCTCCGCCATGCGTTTTTCGATGGCTTCAAGGTCTTCCGGGGTGAAGGCCCGCTTATACGAGAAGTCATAGTAGAAACCGTTGTCGATTACCGGGCCGATGGTAACCTGCGCTTCCGGGAACAGTTCCTTAACCGCGTACGCCAGCAAGTGGGCGGTGGAATGGCGGATGAGGTCCAGCCCTTCGGGATCGCGCTCGGTAATGATGCCCAGATCGACGTCCTGGTCGATCAGGTAGGAAGTGTCCACCACCCGCGCCTTGCCGTCAGTTGTCACCTTGCCTGCCAGCGCGGCGCGGGCGAGGCCTGCGCCTATGCTCTGCGCGACTTCTGCGACGGTAACTGGCGCATCGAATTTGCGTTCGGAGCCATCTGGTAGGCGTACAACTGGCATGAATTTTTCCGCTCGGATTTCTCGTTATCGCTCAGCCGTAAAAACAACAAAAGCCGCAAAACGGCTTTGTGTGGCATAGCTTGGATGCCCGGCATTATCGCATAAAACCGGCAAAACTGAACACTCGGGCACTGGCAGCGATAGTCAGGCGATCACAGATCCCGCTACGGCCGTTTTCGGCATGCGCCCCGCCATCGCCTGCTTTTCCGTCGTCTTCATCACCGCTTACTACTGTAGATGAGACAAAAAGAAAAAAAGCCACCTGGCGGTGGCTTTTTTTATTACCTACACATATTTGGTAGGCGCGATTGGACTCGAACCAACGACCCCCACCATGTCAAGGTGGTGCTCTAACCAGCTGAGCTACGCGCCTAAAGAGGGAGCGAATTGTATCCGTCTAAGACGAATCACGCAACACGACTGCTCCATATAACTGCAGCAACATGAATTTTTGTCTTTTAAAATAAGGTAGCAATACCAGTCGCGGGCTATGCAATGCAAGCACGTTATAATTGCGCTCGATCATGCCTCCATCTTTAGCCAGCCTCGACAGCATCATGAATGACCTCTCCTGCCGGGGCTGGTCGGTCGCAGCGCATTTTTTACCGCAGGACATCGTCGGCCATCTAGCTGGGGAAACCCTGCAAGCCATGCAAGACAACAAGCTGCAGCCCGGGAATGGTGGCCAGGGCGCAGAGCGCAGCGCCGACACCGGCATCCGCGAAGATTTCATCTTATGGCTGGAAGAACCCGCCCTGACCGCCGCCCAGCGCTGCTATCTGGAGCGGCTGGAACAATTGCGGCTCGCCGCCAACAGCGCATTGCATCTGGATTTGTCCGAGTTCGAAGGCCATCTCGCGGTGTATCCGCCCGGCGCTTTTTATCACAAGCATATCGATCACTTTCATATCCACGGCCAGCGCGTGCTGACCTGTATTTTTTACCTCAATGCCGACTGGGATGAAGCAGATGGTGGACAGCTGCGCCTGTACCTGGACGACGAACGCTATTTTGACATTCTGCCCCAGGCCGGAACATTGGTGACCTTTCTGTCGGACCGCTTCTGGCATGAAGTGCTGCCGATGAAACGCGACCGCATGAGCATTACCGGCTGGTTCAAATCACACGGGCCTGCCGCAGCGTGAATTCACTCCAGGATATGTTCGATCCGCGGCAGTTCCGCGCCAGCGGCCATGCATTGATCGACCTGCTGGCCGACCGCCTCGCCGACTCGCTTGCCGGCCAAGGCAAGGTACTGCAATGGCGGGCACCGACGACCGAAGACCGGCGCTGGCAGCAACCGCTGCCGCAAATGCCAGCCCTGGCAACCGCCGAACTGCTGGAAAAATTGCGCGACGACATTCTGCCCGCCGGCCTTGCGATCCACCACCCCCGCAACCTCGGCCACCAAGTCGCCGCGCCGTTGCCGATGGCCGCGCTGTGCGATCTGGTGGCGGCACTGACCAACCAGGCGATGGCCGTCTACGAAACCGGCCCCGCAGCCACAATGATAGAACGCCAAGTGATCCGCTGGCTGAACGAATTGATCGGCTGGCAAGGCGCTGACGGCGTATTGACCTCGGGCGGCGCGCAAGCCAATCTCACCGCGCTGCTGGCGGCACGGCAGCAAACCGCGGGCTGGGACATCTGGCAGCACGGCACTGCCGCCGGGCCGCCGCTAAAAATCCTCGCCAGCGAACATGCGCATTATTCCGTCGCGCGCGCCGCCGGCATCATGGGCTTGGGCGTGAATGCCGTGGTCAAGGTCGCGGCGGACGACCAGGGGCGAATGGACCTGGCGGCATTGGCGCAAGCGCATCGGCAAACCGCCGCCAACGGCGCGCGCATCCTGGCAGTCGTCGCCACCGCCGGCTGCACCCCCACCGGCAGCATAGATCCGCTGCAACAGATCGGCACCTATTGCCGGGAACATGGATTATGGTTGCATGTCGACGGCGCACATGGCGCCTCGGCCTTGCTGTCAAAAAAGCATAGCGCAGCGCTGCGCGGCATCGCACTCGCGGATTCGGTGGTGTGGGACGGCCACAAACTGCTGTACATGCCGGCCACGGTGTCTGCGGTGCTGTTCAGGAAACCCGAGCACAGCTATTCAGCGTTCGCACAGGAGGCATCCTACCTGTTCCAGGGCGATTCCAGCAGCGACGAAACCTTCAATACCAGCTACCGCACGCTGGAATGCACCAAACGCATGATGGGGCTGAAACTGTGGGCGGCGTTCTCGCTATACGGCGTGCAGGCGATGGGAGAACTGGTGGAGCGGGTGTTCGCCACTGCCCGGCTGCTGGCCGATCAACTACAAGCCGCAGAGGACTTCGAACTGCTGATGCCGCCGCAAACCAATATCGTCTGCTTCCGCTACCGCTCCGGCAACCAGGCTGCGTTGCGCCAGGACCTGGTGGAAAGCGGCGCATTTCATCTGACCCAGGTGAAACTCGGGGAAACCATCTGGCTGCGCACGACGATCATGAATCCGTTCACTGCAGAAAGTGATCTCGACGCCCTGCTGACCTCCATCAGGGACTTAAAAGCTTGAGCAAAACATAAAGGCTCGAAAAAGGCTTTTTGTTTTGGAAAAAGGGCTTTCACTTCTTAATCGTCATCATCATCGTGCCAACCGTGCCTGTGCCGTCCGCGATCCCAGTCATGGCGGCGATATTCGCGATAACGCGGCTCATAGTAATACTGCACGTACGGCACCGGGCTGTAATAACGGTAATAAATCGGGGCCGGCTCGTAATAAACCGCGGGAGGCGGCACGTACACAACAGAAGGCCGCTCGTAATAGTAAGCGGGAGCGCCGATACTGATACTGAAATCGACCGAGCCGTGCGCATAGGCACTCGTTGTTCCAGCGACAGCCAAAGCTAATGCCAACAAAGTTTGATGGATAGTTTTCATGCTTTAACTCCTTTTAGCTGAAATGCTCAGCATAAAACTGATAACGCATCGATCAGGGATCAGGGATCAGTTTACTTTTACTGAAGAGCCGGCAATGAATCGCTTACAGATTAAGACATGAAGTAATCGGGATTAGTTCGAGGGGAAAGCCAACGGCTTAGTTGCAATATTTTCTGAGGGCTTTACACGTTAATCAGCCGGGGGCGGGCCGCCCGCTTCCATCGCGACATCGTAGCCCGCAGTGCGCAGCCATCGCGCACGCCTTGGGCATCCCGTCGCAGAGATATTTCAAGGCGTCAGCGCCACCTTCCGTTCAAGTATTTTTCCGCCCAGAACAGCGCGATGACGGTCTTGCCGTCGGTGATGTCGCCACGGCGTACCATATCCAGCGCCTCATCCAGCGCCTGCGTGAAAGTCTCCAGCGTTTCGTCATGATCACGCCGGTGGTTGCCTGCCGTCAGGCCGGTGGCGAGATAGATATGGATGATTTCGTTGGAGTAGCCGATGCACGGATGCAGCGCAGCCAGGTAGCGCCATTCGCGCGCGGTGTAGCCGGTTTCTTCCAGCAGTTCGCGCTGGCCGGTGACGAGCGGATCCTCATTGGGGTCGATTTTGCCGGCGGGCAGTTCGATGAAAGCTTTGCCCAGCGGATAACGGAACTGGCGCTCGAACACCAGCCGGCCGTCATCCAGCAGCGGCACCACCAGCACGGCACCGGGATGGACGATGTATTCGCGCGCCGTTTCGCTGCCATCTGGCAGGCGCACCTGGTCGCGCCTGACGTGCAGCAGATTGCCATCGAATACGGTTTCGGAAGAAAGCGGAGTTTCGGTCAGGGGATCTGTCATCACAATTGGCCGCAGATATCTCTGAACATTATCGCAGAATCGGCCGGGGCATGATGTTCATCGGCGTTCATCTTAGGTTGAACACCGTGTTAGCCGTTATCTGCGCCAGAGGTGGCTATAGACGAATCCGGGCACCGAAAACACCAGGAACAGGCAGGCGGTGATGGCGTAAAACTCCCAGTGCTGGGCAACCGCCTGCCCCAGCGTTCTGGTTTCGGCCAGATAGGCGATGGCGCCGGTCAGAAAATACAGCACCACCAGTTCCAGCGCGCGCCAGCCGAGATGCTTGCCGTGCTTCAAGGGCACCAGGTAAAACAGACGCTCGCTGAACCAGGGCAGGTTGGCGGCCAGCAAGGCGATCAGCAATAGCAGCGCAATCGCGGCATTCATCTGGCAGACCTAATGTCTATTGGATGCTGTGCAGCACGGCATACGCACACAGCTCCATCAGGCGCTGCGGCATCAGCCCCAGCGCCAGCACTGCCAGGCCGTTGACACCCAGCACCAGCGCCATGTCCGGCGCAGGACGAATTGCGTGCTCGTCCCGCGGCTCGTCGAAATACATCAGTTTGACCACGCGCAGGTAATAGAACGCGCCGGTGACCGCCATCAGCACCGCAAACACCACCAGCCAGACGAAGCCGGCCTGCAACGCGGCTTGCAGTACGGCGAACTTGGCATAAAAACCTATCGTCGGCGGCACGCCGGCCATCGAGAACATCAGCAGCAGCATCAGGAAGGCATACCACGGGCTGCGGCTGTTCAGGCCCTTGAGATCGTCCAGGTTCTCGGCCTCGAAGCCCTTGCGGGACAGCAGCAGGATCATGCCGAATCCGCCCAGCGTCATCAGCACGTAAACCGAAACGTAAAACATCGAGGCAATGAAACCGTTCAGCGTTCCGCTGAAAAAACCGAATAGCAGGAAGCCGATATGCGAAATCGTCGAATACGCCAGCATGCGTTTAAGATTGGTCTGCGCGATGGCGGTGATGTTGCCGATGATGATGGACAGTACCGCCATGATGATCAGCATGCCCTGCCAGTCGTGCATCATGCCCTGCAGCGCCTGGATCAAGAGGCGCATCACCAGCGCGAACGCCGCGAACTTGGGCGCGGAACCGACCAGCAGCGTCATCGCCGTCGGCGCGCCGTGGTAGACGTCCGGCACCCACATCTGGAACGGCACCGCGCCCAGCTTGAAAGCCACGCCGGCGACGATGAACACCAGGCCGAGGATCAATACCGAGCGGTCCGGCACGCCGTTCCGGATGGCGCTGCTGATCTGGCTGATATCCAGGCTACCGGTCATCCCGTACAACATCGACATGCCGTACAGCAGCATGCCGGAAGCCAGCGCGCCCAGCACGAAATACTTCATCGCGGCTTCGGTGGCGCGCGCATTGTCGCGGTCCAGCGCCACCAGCGAATACAGGCACAGCGACAGCAGTTCCAGGCCCATGTAGAGCGTCAGCAGATTCTGGCCGGAAATCATCACCATCATGCCCAGCATCGCCACCAGCACCAGCACGTAGAATTCGCCCCGGTACATGCCGCGCAGGGTGATATAGGTGCGGGAATACACCAGCACCACCGAGACGGCGAGATAGGTCATCAGCTTGAGTACGTCGGCCATCGGATCGTCGACGAACATGCCGCTGAAGGCGTAGCCCACCGCGGAAGTGTGCGTGGCCACCGTGATCATCGCCGCGCCCAACAGGGTCAGCTGACTCAGGATGTAAGTGACAAAACGGTAGCGCTCGTGGATGAACAGGTCACCCAGCAGTATCACCATCGCCATACCGAGGACGAAAACTTCGGGGAGTGCGGCGTAAATATCGTTGTAGATAGGATTCATTTAAAGTCCCACTGGAATCTTGGTCTGCGCCATATGGGCGAGCAGTTGATTGACCGTAGCGTGGGTCATCTCGGTGAGCGGCTGCGGATAAAGACCGAAACCCAGCACCATGACCGCCAGGATGGCCATGATCAGAAATTCGCGCTTGTTCAGATCCTTCAGCTCGGCAACGTGGTGATTGCCCACGTTGCCGTAAAACACGCGCTTGACCATCCATAGCGTATAGGCCGCACCGAAAATCAGCGTGGTCGCGGCGAGGAAGGCAAACCAGAAATTGGCCTGCAGTGCGCCCAGGATCACCAGGAACTCGCCGACGAAGCCCGAGGTGCCCGGCAAGCCGGCGTTGGCCATCGCGAACAGCACCGCGAACGCGGCGAAGGTCGGCATGGTGTTGACCACGCCGCCGTAATCCTTGATCTGCCGTGAATGCACGCGGTCGTAGAGCACACCGACGCTTAAGAACAGCGCGCCGGAGACGAAACCGTGCGAGATCATCTGCACGATGCCGCCTTCCAGGCCCAGCGGATTGAAAATGAACAGCCCCAGCGTGACGAAGCCCATGTGCGAGATCGACGAATAGGCAATCAGCTTTTTCATGTCCTGCTGCACCAGCGCTACTAATGCAATGTAGACCACCGCGATCAGCGACAACGTGATCATGAAGCCTGAGAGGTAATGCGCGGCGTCCGGCGCGATCGGCATCGCGAAGCGCAGGAAGCCGTAGGCGCCGAGCTTGAGCATGATCGCAGCCAGCACCACGGAGCCGCCGGTCGGCGCCTCCACGTGCGCATCCGGCAGCCAAGTATGCACCGGCCACATCGGGATTTTCACCGCGAACGCCATGAAGAAGGCGAAGAAGATCAGGATCTGCGCCGTGAGCGGCAACGGCAGCTGGTAATAGTCGATGAGCTCGAAGCTGTTGGTCTGGTGGTAGAGATAAATGAAGGCCACCAGCATCAAGAGCGAGCCCAGCAGCGTGTAGAGGAAGAACTTGATCGTTGCGTACACGCGGTTGGGTCCGCCCCACACGCCGATGACGATGAACATCGGGATCAGCATCGCTTCCCAGAACACGTAGAACAGGATGCCATCGAGCGCGGAGAACACGCCTATCATCAGGCCGGACATGATCAGGAAGGCGGCCATGTACTGCGCGACCTTCTTCTGGATTACTTCCCAGCCGGCGAGCACGACAATGACCGTGGTGAAGCTGGTGAGCAGGATCAGCGGCACCGCGATGCCGTCCACGCCCAGGTGATAATGGATGTTGAACGCCGGAATCCAGTCCGCCCCTTCCTGGAACTGGAAGCCGCCGTCGGCGCGGTCGAAACGGGTGAATAGCGGCAACGTGGCGACAAAACCGGCAATGCTGCCCAGCAGGGCCAGCCAGCGCGCCAGGGGCGCATTGCGGTCGCTGCCGGTGGCAAGCACCAGGATGCCCGCGAACACGGGCACCCAGATGGAGAAACTGAGGACGGGATAATCCATTTATACCTTCATGAACCAAGTCAGCAAAACGAAAGCGCCGATAATCATCGCAAACGCATAGTGGTAGATCAGGCCGGACTGCAGTTGCCGGATCACGCCGGAGATGCGCAGCACTACACGCGCGGTGCCGTCGACCAGCGTGCCGTCGATGAGCTGCACGTCGCCGATCTGCCACAGCTTGTTGCCTATCCAGCGGGAACCGCCGGCAAAGAATTTGTCGTTGAACCGGTCGAAGCCGTATTTGTTCTCCAGGATGCTATAGATCAGGCTGAAGCGCTGCTTGATCGCCTCCGGGATATCCGGCCGCTTCAGGTAGAAGAACCAGGACAGCCCGACACCGGCGGCAGCCAGCAGGAACGGCAGGCTGGTCAGCGCATGCACGCCCATCGCGGGGGCGCCATGGAAATCCTCGGCCAGTTCGTGCATGGCCGGGTGCGCTTCGGGGTTGATGAAAATCACGCCCTTGAAGAATGCGCCGAACAGCATGGGCTCTATCGCCAGGTAACCGATGAGCGCCGACGGAATCGCCAGCGCAATCAAAGGAACTGTTACCACCCAAGGCGATTCGTGCGGCTTCTGGCCGGGCGCCAGACCGTGTTGATGGTCGGCGGAGACTTCCTCGTCGTCATGGTCGCCCGCATGCTCGTGGTGATCCTTGCCGAAGCGCTCCTCGCCGTGAAACACCAGGAAATACATGCGGAACGAGTAGAACGCGGTGACGAACACGCCCGCGAGCACCGCGAAGTAGGCGAAGCCGCTGCCGGGAATGTGCGCCAGCTTGGCGGCCTCGATAATCGAATCCTTGGAATAGAAGCCCGACAGGAACGGCGTACCTATCAGCGCCAGCGAACCCACCAGCGAAGTGATCCAGGTGATCGGCATGTACTTGCTTAAGCCGCCCATGTTGCGGATGTCCTGGTCGTGGTGCATGCCCATGATCACCGAGCCGGCGCCGAGGAACAGCAGCGCCTTGAAGAAGGCGTGCGTCATCAGGTGGAAAATCGCCACCGAATAGGCCGAAGCGCCCAGCGCCACCGTCATGTAGCCCAGCTGCGACAGCGTGGAATACGCCACCACGCGCTTGATGTCGTTCTGGATAATGCCGAGAAAGCCCATGAACAGCGCGGTGATCGCGCCGATGACCATCACCGTCGACAGTGCCGTGGTGGAAAGTTCATACAACGGCGACATGCGCGCCACCATGAAGATGCCGGCCGTCACCATGGTAGCGGCGTGAATCAGCGCGGAAATCGGCGTCGGGCCTTCCATCGAATCCGGCAGCCAGACGTGCAGCGGCACCTGCGCCGATTTGCCCATCGCGCCGACGAACAGCAGCAAACAGGTCACCGTCATCAGCTGCCAGGGCTGGCCGGGGATCAGTTCCACGGTGGCGTTGGCGAACTGCGGTGCCACGGAGAATACCGCGGCGTAATCCAAACTGCCCATGTAGTACAGCACCATGCCGATGCCTAGAAGAAAGCCGAAGTCGCCCACGCGGTTGACCAGGAATGCCTTCAGATTGGCATAGATCGCGGTCGGCCGGGTATACCAGAAGCCGATCAGGAGGTAGGATACCAGGCCCACCGCCTCCCAGCCGAAGAACAGCTGCATGAAGTTGTTGCTCATCACCAGCATCAGCATCGAGAACGTGAACAGCGAGATATAGCTGAAGAAACGGCTGTAGCCGGGGTCATCAGCCATATAGCCTATGGTGTAGATATGCACCATCAGCGACACGAAGGTCACCACCACCATCATCATCGCCGACAGGCTGTCGATGAGGAAGCCAACCTCGAACGTGGTGTGCCCGCTGGTCAACCAGGTGTAGACCGCGCCGTTGAAGGTGTGGCCGGCAATCGCGTCGCGCAATACCAGCACCGACAGCACGAAAGATGCGGCGACACCGGCGATGGTGAGCACATGCGCCGCCGCGCGCGGCAGGAAACGGCCGAACAGGCCGACGACTGCCGCTGCCGCCAGCGGCAGCAACGGAATAGCCAAGTAGATTTTCTGCATTTCGGTCATTTTTAGCGTTCTGCCTCTAGCGTCAGCCCTTGAGGCTGTTCAGGTCGTCCACGTTAATGGTCTTGAGGTTGCGGAACAGCACCACCAGAATCGCCAGCCCGATTGCGGACTCCGCCGCCGCCACCGTGAGGATGAAGAACACGAAGATCTGTCCGGCGGTATCGTTGAGGTAGTGCGAGAAGGCGATGAAATTGATGTTCACCGCGAGCAGCATCAGTTCGATCGCCATCAGCAGGATGATGACGTTCTTGCGGTTCAAGAAGATGCCGACGACGCTGATCGCGAACAGCAATGCGCCGAGGATCAGATAATGCGAGAGGCCGACGCTCATGCTTGTTCTCCCTTGACTTCACCAGCGGTGGCGGTTTGTGCTTTTTCCGCGGGCATGCTGACGATCTTCAGCCTGTCGTTGCGCTTCACGCGCACCTGCACCGCAGGGTCGATATATTTGCTGTCCTTGCGGCGGCGCAGCGTCAGTGCGATCGCGGCGACGATCGCCACCAGCAGCACTACGGCCGCCAGTTCGAACGGATACACATAGTCGGTGTAGAGCTGACGCCCCAGTTCGGCGGTATTGCTGTAGTCAGCCGCATGCGCCGGCGGTGCCGCGACGCGCTCCGGGCCGAAATGCCTGGTTCCCAGCACCATGATCATTTCCAGCGCCATCAGCACCCCGACGAAACCGGCCAGCGGCGCATAATCCCAGAATCCTTCGCGCAGCTTCTCCAGGTTGATGTCCAGCATCATCACCACGAACAGGAACAGCACCATCACCGCGCCCACATACACCAGCACCAGCGCGATCGCGAGGAACTCGGCCTCCAGCAGCATCCAGATGCCGGAAGCGGTGAAAAAAGCCAGCACCAGGTAGAGCGCGGCGTGCACCGGGTTGCGCGCGGTGATGACGCGCAGCCCGGCAAATACCAGGATGGCCGACAGAAAATAAAATACGAGGTCGTGAATATTCAGCATGGGCATGTGTGCGGCTTCATCTGGGCTTATCTGTACTTGGCATCCGCGGCTCTGTCCGCGGCGATCTGTTGTTCATGCTTTTTCCCCACTTCCAGCAGCATCGGCTTGGTGTACAGCAAATCGCCGCGCTTTTCACCGTGGTAATCGAAAATCCGCGTTTCCACGATCGAGTCGACCGGGCAGGATTCCTCGCAGAAACCGCAGAAGATGCACTTGGTGAGATCGATGTCGTAGCGCGTGGTCCGTCTTGTTCCATCCTCGCGCTGTTCCGACTCGATGGTGATCGCCATGGCCGGACACACCGCTTCGCACAGTTTGCAGGCGATGCAGCGTTCCTCGCCGTTGGGATACAGGCGCAACGCATGCAGGCCGCGGAAACGGCCGGACATCGGCGTGCGCTCGTCCGGGTACTGCACCGTGATCTTGCGCGCAAAGAAATAGCGGCCGGTGAGCGCCATGCCCTTGAGCAGTTCCACCAGCAGCAGGCTGGAAAAGAGGTCTTTGATTCTGTTGATCATGATGTTATCCCTCGCCTTTAGTGGAACAGATAAGCCAGCGGGGTTTGCATGAAGGCGCCGATCACGATGATCCATACCAGCGTCACCGGAATGAACACTTTCCAGCCCAGGCGCATGATCTGATCATAGCGGTAGCGCGGGAAAGTAGCTCGGAACCACAGAAACAGGAACAGCACGAACGCCATCTTGGCGAACAGCCACAGCGCGCTGTCCGGCAGGAACGGCAGCGGCGACAGCCAGCCGCCCAGGAACATGATCGAAGTCAGCGCCGAGATCAGGATCATATTGGCGTATTCGGCAAGGAAGAATACTGCGAACGCCATGCCGGAATATTCCACATGGAAACCCGCGACGATTTCCGATTCGCCTTCCGCGACGTCGAACGGTGCGCGGTTGGTTTCCGCGACGCCGGCAATCAGGTAGACGATGAACAGCGGGAACAACGGCAGGATATACCACTGCCAGAAGCCGCCGCTCTGGGCTTCGACGATTTTCACCAGGTTGAGCGTATTCGCGGCCATCAGCACACCGACCAAGGCGAAGCCCATGGCGATTTCGTAGGATACGATCTGCGCCGCGCTGCGCAGGGAGCCAAGGAAGGCATATTTCGAGTTGGACGCCCAGCCGGCGACAATCACGCCGTACACGCCCATCGAAGTAATTGCCATGATGTACAACAGGCTGGCGTCGATATTGGCCAGCACCAGCTGCGACGAGAACGGCACCACCGCCCAGGCCGCGAGCGCGGGCGCGATCGCCAGTATCGGCCCCAGCAGGAACAGCTTTTTGCTGGCCACCGTCGGCAGGATGATTTCCTTGAACATCAGCTTGAGGCCGTCCGCGATCGGTTGCAGCAGCCCGAAATAGCCCACGCGATTGGGCCCGATGCGCACCTGCATGTAGCCGATCACCTTGCGTTCGGCCAGCGTCAGGTAGGCCACGGCGCCCATCAGCGGCGCGACGATGGCGACGATCTTGGCCATGGCCCACACCAGCGGCCATAACGGACCGAATTGTTGCTGCAGCCAGATCATGCCGTTACCCTCCCGATCGCGATTGCTCCGAACAGATCACCCAATGCTGCGGTCTCGGCCCGTGCCGTCGGCACTCGCACGCACCCCGCTGCGACGCGGTTGTCGGTCTGCACCTTGAGGCGCACACTGCCGCTGTTCTGTTTCACGACGACCTCGGCTCCATCGATCAGGCCCAGCTTCTGCATATCCGCCGCGTTGAGGCCGGCAATGACCGGCGCAGTGGCGCTTTTGGTCTTCTGCAGCGGCGCGGCGCGGCGCACGATGGCATCGGACTGGTACAGCGGGATTTCCCCCACGCGCTGCAACACGCCCTCCGTCTGTTGCCGGTTATCGATTTCCGCCAGTTCGCGCAGGTTGTTGTTGAGTTGGCGCCACACCACGCGCGACGGTTTTTCGCCGCCGAAAATATCGCGGCTGACGTCTTCACTGCTGTCGTAGTCGAAACCGCCGAGGCCCAGCACATTGCCCAGCACGCGCAGCACCTTCCATGCCGGCCGGCATTCGCCCAGCGGCTTCACGGCGGCCGCGAACGGCTGCACGCGGCCTTCCATGCTCATGAAAGTGCCGGAGGTTTCACTAAATGGCGCGATCGGCAACAGCACCTCGGCATCGCGCAAGGCTTCGGAGCGATACGCGGTCAAGGCCACCACGCACTCCGCGGCGGCCATGGCTGCCTGCGTCTGCGCAGCGTTGTGGCAGTCCAGCTCCGGCTCGACATTGACCAGCAGATATGCCTTGCGCGGTGCTTCCAGCATTGCGCGCGCGTTGAGGCCGCCGGGTTCGGGCAGCACGCTGGCAAGATCGGCGCCGACACTGTTGGCGCCTTCCGCCATCACGCCGAAAGTCGCGCCGCACAGCGATGCGATGGCTTCCGCCAGGCTGTAGATTTCCGCATAGCGCGGATGATGCGCGGCGATATTGCCGAGGAACACGCCGACACGCGGGCTCACCAAGCAGACGTCGTTGCCGTAGCCGGCCAGGCTTTCCGCCATCGCGCGGCTGTTGTCCCACACCTTGACCTCGTCCAGCACCTTGTTCAGCGAAGTAGGCAGGCACAGCGAAAGCTTCTGCAAACCGGACATTGCCTTCAGTATCTGCGACAGCACGTTGACCATGTCGTTGGGTGCGCAGACCGCTTTGTGGCTGACCGGCATCAGCGGGTCGTCGTCGGTAGGATTGACCAGCGACAGTTCCGCACCGTGTTTGACCGCTTGGCGCAGGCGGTGCGCCAGCAGCGGATGTTCGTTGCGCAGGTTGCTGCCGATAACCAGCACGCGGTCCATCTCCTGCAGGTCCGGAATATTGCAGCCCAGCCACGGCGTGCCCATGTACTTGCCGTCCAGGCGGAAGTCGCTCTGGCGCAGGCGGTGGTCGACGTTGCCGCAGCCCAGGCCCTGGGCCAGTTTTTTACTGAGAAATCCTTCTTCCATCGTGCTGTTGGGCGACACCAGCACGCCGATTGCATTGCCGCCGTCTTTGTCGGAAATTTCCCGCAAGCGGTTGGCCGCGAATTCCAGCGCACTTTTCCAGTCGGTCTCATGCCATTCGCCGTGGCGCTTGATCATCGGCACGGTGAGGCGGTCGGGGCTGGACAGGCCTTCATAGGAGAAACGGTCGCGGTCCGACAGCCAGCACTCGTTGATGCTTTCCTTCTCGCGCGGCAGCACGCGCATTACCCGGTTGTTCTTGACGTGCAGTTCGATCTGCGCGCCCAGGCCGTCGTGCGGCGCGACCGAAGGGCGGCGTGCCAGCTCCCAGCTGCGCGCACTGTAGCGGAACGGCTTGGAGGTCAGCGCGCCCACCGGGCACAGGTCGATGATGTTGCCGGACAGTTCGGAATCGACGCTGCGGTCGACATAGGCGGAAATCTCCGCGTGCTCGCCGCGGCCGACCATGCCCAGCTCCATCATGCCGCCGATTTCCTTGAGGAAGCGCACACAGCGCGTACACTGGATGCAGCGCGTCATGTCGGTAGAAACAAGGGAGCCGAAATTCTTGTTGAACACCACGCGCTTTTCTTCGGTATAACGCGAGGCGCTCGAGCCGTAAGCCACCGCGAGGTCCTGTAGATCGCATTCGCCGCCTTGGTCGCAGATCGGACAATCCAGCGGATGGTTGATCAGCAGGAACTCCATCACGCCTTTCTGCGCTTCCACCGCGGCCTTGGAGCGGGTGAAAATCTTCATGCCGTCGGAAACCGGCGTTGCGCAGGCCGGCAGCGGCTTGGCGAATTTTTCCACCTGCACCAGGCACATGCGGCAGTTGGCCGCAACCGACAGCTTCTTGTGGTAGCAGAAGCGCGGGATCGCGATGCCGAGCTTGTCGGCGGCCTCGATGATGGTGCTGCCGTTCTCGACTTCTATCGCCTGACCGTCAATTTCGATGTTCAGCATGCTTTAACCACCCATGAAAAACGACCGAGCGCAGGCAGGACAAGGCGTGAAAGCACGCTAAAACCGGAGTTTACATATAAGTAAATGAGGATTTTAGCGGGCTTGAACAACGCCGTAATGGCAAGCGAATCGTTTTTCATACTCATCCCGTCACCATGCTCTTGCCGTGCTGAATGTAATATTCGAACTCCGGCCGGAAATGCTTGATGAAACTGATTACCGGCGTCGCCGCCGCCTCGCCCAGCGCGCAGATGGTGCGGCCGGAAATGTTCTCGCCCACGTTGGTGAGCAGGTCGAGGTCTTCCATGCGGCCACGGCCCTCGGC
>NZ_DASXVH010000062.1:0-34542 GCF_036504375.1 Novimethylophilus sp. | reverse complement strand
TTCTTCCAGTTTTGCGTGAACCAGGGCTTGGAACTGGCATCCATGAACATCTTGAACGGCCCGGACGCGCTGCCCATATAGGTCGGGCTGCCGAACACGATGGCATCCGCCGCATCCAGCGTGGCCCAGTACTGCTGCTCGATCTGGCCCGAGACATCGACCGTGATCAGCGTCACCGCCGTGTCCGCTACACCCTGTGCGCCGCGCACGACGGCCTTGGCCTGCTCGGCGGTGTGCCCGTAACCGCTGTGATATACCACTGCAATCTTGCTCATGAAAACTCCTTGTTATGTTAAGAAAATTCAAGCCAGGTCGAACAACAGCACTTCCGCATCGATGGCGTCGGATAGCCGGATTTCTGGTTCATCGGTGATCCTCGCCCCATCCCCCGCTGCGAGCGGCCGGCCGTTCAGCGCAAGCTCGCCGCGTGCCACATGCAGATAGCCTGTGCGACCGGGCGCGAAGCGATGCGCGGCCGCTTCTTCGCCGTCCAGCTGCGCCGCATACAGGCTGGCATCCCGATTGATGGCGACCGATCCTTCACGCCCGTCAGACGATGCCACAAGACGCAGCCGCCCGCGCTTTTCGGCGGCGGAGAAAGCTTTTTGCTCGTAGGAAGGCGGCAAATTCGCGCGCTCCGGCAATATCCAGATCTGCAAAAAATGCAACGTCTCCGTCGCAGAAGGATTGAATTCGCTATGGCGAATGCCGGTGCCCGCGGTCATGCGCTGCACATCGCCGTGGCGCATCACCGAGCCGTTGCCCAGGCTGTCCTTGTGCTCCAGCGCACCATCCAGCACATAGGTGACGATTTCCATGTCGCGGTGGCCGTGCATGCCGAAGCCCTGCCCCGGCTGCACGCGGTCGTCATTGATGACGCGCAGCGGGCCGAAGCCCATCTGCTCGGGGTCGTAATATTCCGCGAATGAAAATGTATGCCACGAATCCAGCCAACCGTGATGGGCGTGACCGCGTTCTTCCGCACGACGTATCCGGATCATGATTCGCTTCCATATTCAAAACTTGTTGTCATGTTAGGCTTGCTATCAGGTCAATAAAAGCGAAAAATTCAGCTCATCTGATTCAAAAATTTCGAATATGAAAATCAGCCTCGACTCCCTGCTCATCCTGGATGCGATAGACCGGCGCGGGAGTTTTGCCTCGGCAGCTGAGGAATTGTTCCGCGTGCCATCGGCAATCACCTATAGCGTGCAGAAGCTGGAGCAGGATTTGGGAGTTGCCTTGTTCGACCGCAGCGGCCACCGCGCAGTGCTGACCGAGGCTGGAACCGAGTTATTGCGCGAAGGGCGCCACCTGCTGGTGGCCGCCGGCGAGCTGGAGGCGCGCGTAAAACGCATCGCCTCCGGCTATGAAGCCGAGCTACGTATCGCGGTGAGCGATCTGGTCGACATATCGCGGCTCTATCCCATCATCGAAGCCTTCTACCGGCAGAACTGCGGCACCCGCCTCACCCTGCTGCGCGAAGTCTATGGCGGCACCTGGGATGCGCTCGCCACGGGCCGCGCCGATCTTGCCATCGGCGCCCCGAGCGACGGCCCGGCGGGCGGCGGCTATGCGACCCACCTGCTGGGAACGCTGGATTTCGTATTCGCCGTGGCGCCGCACCATCCCCTGGCCGGCAAGCCCGAGCCCTTGCAGCAAACCGACATCCTGGTGCACCGCGCCATCGCCGCCGCCGATAGCTCACGCAACCTGCCGCCGCGCACCTCCGGCATCTTGAGCGGGCAGGACGTGTTCACCGTGCCCGACATGCAGGCCAAGCTGGAAGCACACATTTACGGGCTGGGCGGCGGTTATCTGCTCAAGAATATCGCCGCGCGTTATGCGGCGGAAGGCAAGCTAGTCATCAAGGCGGTGGATGAGCCGAAAGCGGGATCTCCAGTTTTTCATGGCCTGGCGCAGCCGCCAGCCGGGGCGTTCGCTGCAATGGTTCGTGGAGCAGCTCAAGCAGCGCAGCATCGGGGATTTGCTTGGATAGAGGGTACGAACAAGAATTCGGGCTCCTCGTCGATAAACCGTACAATCAGCCAGGGACAGGCGATACGGTCGACCTTCAGGCGTTCTCCGGCGGCCAATTGTGCGCTTCGCTTTGGCAATGCTTGCACCAGGCATAGAGCGCGTCGTACATCACCAGGCCATGCTTGAGCATCTCATGGTCATCGGTGAAGTTCTGCGACAGCCCCAACGACAAGGCGTACAACCCGGCCGATTGCGGCGTGAGATCAAGTCTCGACGTGTCCGCCCCACGCACGATGACAGCGAGCTGCTGCAAGGCTGGGGCATCGAGGCCATACTTCTTCAAGAAGGCATCGAAACTGCACAGCTCCCCCACATGGGAGAACTCGACGCCGGGAATGTCATAAGGGATGGCTCCGGTTTCCTGCGCCGCCCGCAACACATCGCCGCTAGGAACATATCCGCCTTGGTCCAGACCCCCACGGCTCCGCTACCGGAGATATGATCGTCATCCAGGTCAATATACGTTTTCCCGTCAAGAGCGACGGTGATGTGCTTTCCTGAAAAAGTCACTTTCAAGGTGTGCCACGCGTTGGGGGAAACCGGGGCATCGACATACTTGATCGTTTTCCGGCTTCCATCTTCCGTGTGATAGAGAGAGATGTTGTTTTCCAGGGCGTTGGCTCTGGCGACGTAATAGTTGTTTCCATCCTTCCATCGCCAAACGAGGCCTCCCGCCTGGTCTTCTTGTCCTGAGATGGATTTGAATTTCACTTCAACGGTTCCGTCGGCGAGGCTGACATCCTTTTTCACGCACCAGGGAAAACTTCCTGCACCGGATTGTTTTAGAACATTCGGCTTACTGGGAGCCGTTGGATCGGATTCTATCGCTCATTTGGGTTGACCTTTGCCAGTCACCCCGCGAGCCATCCATGAGGCGGTGCGCCAAGCTTCTCCTGATCGAAGTTGATCGTTTCGGCAAATGCGTTTGTGGCGATAAACAGCCCCAGAATCGTGAATACTTTCAGTTTCATCCCGACCTCGTTTCATTTTAAATTGTGTGTTGAACGTAGCTGGCATCCCGTCATGGCGGTGGGCGCAGCCATGCTTCCGCTGCGACTACACCGTTACGGTGGTACTCGACTTGATCTTTCCACAGCCATATTTCGCAACAGTCGGTCGTGGTTTCTTTACGCGATTTGTGCGTCAAACAAAGCTCGCGGCCAACCAGTTTCCAGGTGCCGGGCTTCTTCTGCCCCAATTGCATCGAGTTCAATATCCCATCCGGCAGGAACTCATCCGACCAATGGGCCTCGTCCGTAATCACCATGCCGATAATCCTGGATTTTATTTCCGCCGCTGACAGGCGCTTCAGCGGCTCCGCCGCAACGGTTGGAGAGAACAGCACCAGATGGCCGATCCCGGCCAGCAGCAAAATCCGTGGAACCACATTCATGGTGTGATGAGCCTCCTAACGGTGTAGCACTGGATAAACCGCCAAGCCGATCAAGGCGGCAGTAGCGATGATCACCGGCTCCTGCAGTTTCTTGAATTTCCATAACAGCCCAGCCGTGACGAGCGCCAGGGCAATCGTCGGGATGTCCACAATGGAACGCTGGGCGAGCACCACTACCGATCCGGTAATCGCGCCTACGGCGGCGGCAGTCACGCCATCCACGAAAGCAATGATGGCGGGCAACTTGCCGTATTTTTTCATGTAGGGCGCGGGAATCACGGTGAACAGGTAGCACGGCAGAAAGGTGCCCAGCGCAGCTACGACCGCGCCTTTAACGCCGGCAATCAGATAGCCGATGAAGCCCACGGTGATCACCACCGGGCCTGGCGTAATCATGGCGACTGCAACCGCATCGACGAACTGTTTCTCTGTCAGCCATTGGTGCTCATGCACCACGCCGCCATAGAGAAACGGCACGATGGCAAGCCCGCTGCCGAACACGAAAGCACCGGCTTTCGTAAAAAACAGGGCGATCTGGATCAGCGTTTCGGATGAAGCCATGTTGACGAGAGGCGCTATTGGCAAGGCAAGCAATGCGCTCAAGCCATTACCGTTCTTGAAAACTTTCGGTGGGTGCCGCCAGAACCACACAAGAATCCCTGCGGCAATGAAGAGCCAGGCGATTTCGCTCTCGGTGGCAATCGTGACGCCGGCTAGCAGCAGGTAGATCGCCCATAGCAGTTTGTCCTTGCCTATACTTTTTTCCGTAAGTTTCTTGGCGCTCATGGCAATGATGCCAATCACCGCCGCACCCACCCCGTAAAACACCGCCTGCATCCAGGGCAAACCGCCGAAACGCACATAAGCCCAGCCGATGCCGAGCACCATGAGAAATGAAGGCATCACGAAGGCAATGCCAGCCAGGGTGGCGCCGAGAATCCGGTAATGCACATAACCGAGATAAATTGAGACTTGCGCGGCGAGCGGGCCGGGAGCGAGCTGTGCCAGAGCCATGCCTTCCTTATAGTCGGCCTCGCTGATCCAGCCGCGTTGTTCTACCAAATCGCGGTGCATATAACCGACCAAGGCTACCGGACCGCCGAAACCGATCGTGCCGAGCTTGAGCATCAACAAGACCAGCTGCCAGAGCGTGTAAACCGGGCTTGTGGATTGAGTGCCTGTGGGAGGTGTGTTCGCATCCATCCTGGAGTTCCTGCTATCAATCTGCTGTGAAATGGCGCAATAGGGCATCGAAGATTGGTAAGGCGGCCGCCAGCAATCGGTCGTCGTCTGCTTCCTGGCGGCGCAAGCCATCGAGTACGGCGGCGAGACCGGTTGCCTCCGGCACCGGAATGCCGCCAACGTCGAGGCAGTGTATAACCGCGCCCAATCGGGCCAGTGCTTCATCGTTCAGCCCGAAACTCGCCAGCAAAGTCTCGAAGGTGACGAGGCCGTCCACATGGCTGAACGTCGCGCCATCGAAGTCGAAGCCGAGTGCGTCCAGGGGGCAATCGTCAGGCTGGGCAAGCCAGATGAAACGGGCGTTAGCGTCGATATACCGTGCGATCAGCCACGCCGAAGCCAGCCTGTCCATCCAAGGGCGAGCACGGGTGGCCCAAAGCCTGCCCTGATAGTCGGCAGGTGATAGCAGCGTAATCTGCTTCCGTGCCGGGTCGGGTTCATGCGGTGACGCCATTGCGGCTAGCCGTGCTTCGCAATCAGCCAAGGCGCGCACGGCTTGCGCCTGCGCCTCTCCCGGAAAAAAATCGATGGCGACAATTTGTTCCAGCTGGCGCCTAAATCCACGTAAGCGTCTTTCCACCGCTGGAGTATCAAGCGCGTCGTCGGCCAAAAGCGCCTGAAGTTGAGCGACCAAAGGCGCAAACTCTTCGCTACGATCAAACAGGGCGGTGAAGCGGGCGGATTGCTCGGCATCCCGGGCACGCAATGAGAGCAATTCTGCGGTACCCCCTGCTTGCTCGACCTCAGCTGCAATCCCCGATAGCTTGTCTTCATGCGCCAAGCTTGCAGGAAGAACATAGACGCCGTCCCTCAACACGGCAGCACCCATCGCTTTTAGCGCTCGCCAAGCCTTGGTGCGCGGGGTTGTGGTATGACTGGGGAGGGTTAACGCCAAGCCAATCAGCAGGAGTGGGGAAGTTATGTCATGATTCATGTATTAATTATTTCATTCTGTAATAATCCATACAATATTTTATTGGCCAACAAACGCAACAAAAATCCTGAATTACGGCGTAGGCCAGCCGCTTCTCCACGTCGTTTTCCACCGACTTCATTTAAACCGTTGCGTACCCGGTGCGGACTTGTAAAATAGCTTGGACACCATAACACTCAACCATCATGCCCCAAGACCATTTCCCCGCAGAACTCAACGCCATCAACCGCCTGACCGTGCAAGCCATGCTGTGGCTCAACGGCATCGCCCACATCATCATCGGCCTGGCGCTGGCGATGTCGGTGCTGATGTTCACCTGGGTATTCTTTCAGGACGTACATGAAGCGGCGACCGCGCATAACCTGGTGCACGGCTTTCTGCATGCGCTGGGCACCTTGATGCTGCTGTGGACGATCTCGGCGCTGATCACCGCTGAAATCCGCTACCTGCAAGGCAGCAAGCTTGAAGTAGACACCTTCATCGAGGTGGCGATGGTGGTCATGGTGCGCAAGCTGGTGGTGCTGCCGGTGCAGGATGCCTCTCCGTCCATCGAGGAAGTCATGATGTGGGTGGGCGGCGCGCTGATGCTGGGCGTGATGTTCCTCGTGGTACGCTGGTCGCAGAGCCTCAACACCGATGGCAAGCCTTAATCCGCGTAGACCCAACGTGTCCAACACCCTCGCCCCGCTTTACCTCACACAGCGCATACGCGAACTGGAACGCCAGCATGCTGCTTCCGGGCTGATGGAAAAAGCCGGGCTGGCGGCGGCCGAGTTGGCGCGCGAGCTGATAGGCAACGGCACCCGGATATTGGTGCTGGCCGGCCCCGGCAATAACGGCGGCGACGCTCTGGTGGCGGCGCGTTGGCTGAAGAACTGGTGGTATGACGTGTGCGTGGTGTTTACCGGCGAGCGGTCGAAACTGCCGCCGGATGCCGCTGCCGCTTTTGACGCCTGGCAGGCTGCGGGCGGCGTCATTGCTACAGGAATTCCCGACCCCTGCTTCAATCTCGTCCATTTTGATCTTGTGATAGACGGCCTGTTCGGCATCGGCCTGACTCGGCCGCTGGATGGCCGTTATCCGGAGCTGATCGCGCAGATCAACGCCTTGACCGCGCCTATCCTCGCGCTCGACGTTCCCAGCGGTCTGGACGCAGACACCGGACGGATGTTGGGTGCCGCGGTGCGGGCACGCCATACCATTACTTTTCTTGGCCTGAAGCCGGGGCTGTTCACGCAGGATGGGCCGGATCATGCGGGCGAGGTGCGATTGGCCGACCTGGGCGTTATCGCTTCTTCCGCAGACGGCTGGCTGATCGACACCCCGCCGGCCTTGCCCCCGCCGCGACGCAAAAATTCGCACAAAGGCAGTTTCGGCAGCGGGGGCGTATTGGGCGGCGCGGAAACCATGGTGGGCGCGGCCCTGCTTGCGGCGCGGGCGGCATTGCTGATGGGTTCCGGACGCGTGTATGCCGGGCTGCTGGCACAGCATGCGCCGGCGGTGGATATGCTGCAGCCGGAACTGATGCTGCGCGATGCCTCCAACCTGCTTGATCTCGATGGGCTGGACGTATTGATCGCCGGCCCCGGCCTGGGGCGGTCGCCTGCTGCCCGCTCGCTATTGGACCGGGCACTGCGCCACCCGGCAGCGCTGGTGCTGGATGCCGATGCGCTCAACCTGCTGGCTTCCGGCCCCGAACTGCGCGCCAGCCTGAATCAACGCCGACCGGGCTTAACCGTCATCACGCCGCACCCGGGCGAAGCGGCGACTCTGCTTGCAACCGACACGCCTTCGATCCAGTCCGACCGCATCGCCGCGGCGCTAGAACTGGCAAAAACATATTCCGCCATCACCGTGCTCAAAGGCTGCGGCAGCATCGTCGCCACGCCGCGCGGCCGCTGGTTCTTCAACGCCAGCGGCAACCCCGGCATGGCTGGCGCCGGCATGGGCGACACCTTGGCCGGCATCATCGGCGGGCTGATCGCGCAACACATGGATGTCGAAACTGCCACGCTGCTGGGCGTGTATTTGCACGGCGTCGCGGCCGACAACCTGGTCACCGCGGGCTGCGGACCGCTGGGCCTGACGGCTTCCGAAGTCGCCTTGTCGGCGCGGGACCAGCTCAACGAATGGATCAACGAAAGCTGACACATGCAGCCAATTTTGCAAAACATCACCAAAACCTGCAGCGGCGTCATTCTCGGCAAGGAGCCGCAAATCCGGCTGGCGCTGGCCTGCATCCTGGCGCGCGGGCATTTGCTGATCGAAGACCTGCCGGGTATGGGCAAGACCACACTGGCGCACACCTTGGCCCGAACATTGGGCCTGGAATTCCGCCGCGTGCAATTCACCAGCGATTTATTGCCGGCGGATATCCTCGGCGTTTCGGTCTACGACCGCAACGATGCCAGCTTCAAATTCCACCCCGGCCCGGTGTTTACCAACGTGCTGCTGGCCGACGAAATCAACCGCGCCACGCCCAAGACCCAGAGCGCGCTGCTGGAAGTGATGGAAGAACGCCAGATGACGATGGAAGGCGAAACGCGCAAGCTGCCGGAGCCGTTTTTCGTCATCGCGACGCAAAACCCGGCTACCCATATCGGCACCTTCCCGCTGCCCGAATCGCAATTGGACCGCTTCCTGATGCGCATCGAACTGGGCTACCCCGACGCCCGCTCCGAGCGCAGCCTGCTGAGTTCCGGCAGCAAGCGCGACAGCGTGGAGAACATCACGCCCTGCATCGATGCCGCCGGGCTCATCCGGTTGCAGCAGGCTGTCGGCCGGATTCGTGTTGCCGACCCACTGCTCGATTATCTGCAAAATATCCTCGAACACAGCCGCCGCGCGCCGCAGTTCGAAACCGGCCTGTCGCCACGCGCCGGCCTCGCGCTGAAACAGTGCGCTCAAGCCTGGGCGATGATGGACGGCCGCGACTATGCGATTCCCGAGGATGTGCAGGCGGTGTTGCCGGGCGTCGCCGACCACCGGCTGCGCGGCGCTCACGGCGCCTCACCTGCCAACGCTCTACTGGAAGCCGTTCTTGTTCCCTAATCAGGAGCAACTGTAACTTGCGTGTTTCTGTTTGCAACACTGCCGCCCCTGTTACATCATAGCTCTTGGCTCTCCGCCGCCAGATGATGTGCCAAGACCTTCTCCAGTTTCTGTATTTCCCGTTCAGCATCCGTCCACCAATCGGTAGACCATATCCTGTGTAGAGACCAGCCTAATCCTTCCAATACCAATTGGCGTAGACGATCCCGATCTCTCGCAGTCGGCAATGAATGGTAGGTTGCGCCATCACATTCGACTCCCAGCAGATAGCGACCCGGCTCTTCGGGATGAACCACTGCCATGTCAATTCGATACCCGGAACATCCTATTTGCGGATGAACTGTCCAGCCCTTGTCTCGTAGAGCGCGTATCACTTCCATCTCGAAGGGGCTTTCTGGTTCAAGGCCGCTTGGCATCGCCTGCTCTACCAGTGCTCTTGGCCCTTTTTGGGCAAATTCCAGATAATGCTTCAAATCAGTTACGCCAGAAGCACGGGTGCGCGAAAGGTCAATGTCTTCCGGTCGAATTGAACTAAAAATGGTCACGCCGACCCGAGCACGGGTAATGGCAACATTCAAGCGGCGGTGCCCACCCTCCTGATTCAATGGGCCGAAATTCATCGCCATCCGGCCAGCAGCATCTTTGCCATAAGTAATGGAAAATAGAATAATGTCGCGCTCGTCGCCTTGCACGTTTTCCAGGTTTTTAATGAACATGCGCTCCGCACCATGCGCCTGAATGTGTTGTTCCAACTCGGGGGATTTGCGTAACTCCTCGTCGAGCAGGGTTTCAATCAGCCGCTGCTGAGTCTGGTTGAATGTCACAACCCCCATGGTTTGATGACGCAGATTTACATCCGAGAAGTGGGCGACTAGCGCTATAGTTTTAACCCCAACTGAATCTTGATGGCTTTTTCAATCGCATGCATATCATGTTGCGTCAATTTGCCAAGCTGATTCTTGAGCCGCTGTTTGTCAGCAGTCATCAGTTGATCCGCCATTGCCTTGCTTTGTTTGCCTTCTAGCGTAACGGCTGCTTCACTTGGATAAAGTCGCCCCGTATTGCTGGTCAATGGCACGACCTGGACACGGTTCAGTGCGGCATTGGCCGCATCATTGCTGACGATCACCGCGGGACGTGTTTTACGAATTTCGCCACCCAGCGCGGGCTCGAAATCCACCCACCACACTTCACCGCGGCGCATCGTTTACGTCTCCAATCAAGGCATTGCTCCATTCAAGTGCCTCGTGCTCCCTCTCCGTATCTGCGGCCATGGCCTGATAGGCTGCGGCCAGATCGTCTTGCGCCACATGAGGACGCGCAAGATCTTCCAAAAAACGGCTGATCTTGCGCCTTCCAACAACACGTACCAAGCCATCATAAACAGTCTCATCAATCGAAATCGTCATTCGCTTTTGCATGTAAATCTCCTTGTCGTATGCATATATGCATAATATCACGCCCTCAATCTCTGTCTATGAGAGTGTGATATTTTGGACACATCCGGACTTTCACCGTTATCCGTATGACAACAACCCCGTCCTGGCTGGACTGGAAAAAACTGCTGCGCACGGCGCGCCAGAGCCGCGACATGGCCACGCTCGACCGCCGCCATGTATACATTCTCCCCACTCGCGCCGGCCTATTGTTCGCGCTGATCCTGGCCGGCATGCTGCTGGGCGCGATCAACTATGCGCTGAGCCTGGGCTTCGTGCTGGTGTTCTGGCTCTCCGGCATGGGTGTGGTGGCGATGCTGCACACCTGGCGCAACCTGGCGCACCTGGCCGTCACGCCGGGGCGGATCAATCCGGTGTTTGCCGGGGAAACCGCCCACTTCGGCTTCCTCGTGCACGACCGCAGCCACCGCGCGCACCACGCGATCGCCCTGCAGCACGCCGCCGATGCGCCGCTGCACGGCGACATCCCCGCGGATGGGGATGCGGCAATGGTGCTGCCGTTGCCGACACTGCGGCGCGGCTGGCTGCAAGCGGGACGCCTGCAGGTGTTTACCGAGTTCCCGCTCGGCCTGTTCCGCGCCTGGGGCTATGTCGAACTGGACGCCGCCTGCCTGGTTTATCCGCATCCCGCGCCGCCCGGCACGCCGTTGCCGGCGGCCGCGCTGCAGGCGAAACCGCAGGGCAGCCATGCCGCGGGCGGCGACGAGGATTTTTCCGGGCTGCGCAACTACAAATCCGGCGATTCGATGCGCCGCATCGACTGGAAAGCCTCGGCGCGCGAGCAGGGCCTGTACACCAAGGAATTCCAGGGCCAGGGGCAGCAGGTGCTGTGGCTTTCCTGGGACATGGCGCCGGGGCGCGACCCCGAGGCCCGCTTATCATTACTCACGCGCTGGGTGATGGATGCGCACGAGGCCGGGCTGGCGTGGGGGCTGGAACTGCCGGGCGCGAAACTGCCGCCGGCGTGCGGCGAAGCCCATCTGCATGCTTGCCTGCGGGCGCTGGCACTGTTCGGGGAATAGCGTGGATGCGCAACGATATTTCCTGTCCGACACCGACGTAGCGCAGGCGGCCTCGCCTGCAATGTGGCCGAAAGGCCGCTGTCGCGGCCATGCAGGCGGGGGCGCCTGCGCTACATGCGACTGGCGGCGCGCATGAGCGAATCTCCTACGCTTTCCCACCTGCGCTGGCTGCTGCTGTCGCTCTCCCTAGTACTGGCGCTGTTCGCCGTCCAGATTGCGCCGTGGGTGCCGCTGCTGGCTTTGGCGCTGGGCGCGTGGCGCTATTGGCTGGCGGTCCGCCACCGCCCGTTGCCGGGCATCTGGCTCTTGGCTCCGATCACCATCGCCGGCGCGCTGGGCATCCTCGCCAGCTATGGCGGCATTTTCGGCCGCGACGCCGGCGTGGCGCTGCTCACGCTGATGACGGCGCTGAAAACCATGGAGACCAGAACCCGGCGCGACATGACGCTGGTGGTGTACCTGGGCTATTTCCTGTGCATCTGCGCCTTCCTGTTCTCGCAGTCCATGCCGGTCGCCGCCTTCATGGCACTGCCTGTGGTCATGCTCACCGCGACGCTGATCGGACTCAGCCATGCCAACGGCGAATTGCCGCCAGCGCACAAACTCAGGCTGGCCGGGCTAATGCTGGCGCAAGCCGCGCCGCTGATGCTGGCGCTGTTCGTGCTGTTCCCGCGCGTGCCGGGGCCGCTGTGGGGCATTCCGCAGGACATGGCGCGCGGCATGACCGGGCTATCCGAAGACATGGCGCCCGGCAGCATCAGCGAACTGTCGCGCTCGGGTGCGGTGGCGTTCCGCGCCGTGTTCAAGGGCGCGCCGCCCCCGGCGTCGCGCCTCTACTGGCGCGGCCCGGTGCTGTGGCAATACGACGGCCGCACCTGGCGCCCCGGCCGGCCGGCGCAGGCGCTGGCGCAGCCTGCGTTCAAGCCGCTTTCCGCCCCGGTCGAATACACCGTCACGCTGGAGCCGCACAACAAGCCCTGGCTGTTCGTGCTGGACCTGCCGCTCAAGCTGCCCAATATCGGCGCTTTGACCACCGACTACCAATACCTCGCGCGCCAGCCGGTGCGCCAGCGCCTGCGCTACGATGCCGCCTCCGCGCTCGATTACCGCGCTAATGACACGCTGGATGCCTACACCCGGCAGCGCGCATTGCAGCTGCCGCTGTTCGGCAACCCGCGCACGCGCGCGCTGGCCCGGCAATGGCTGGCCGAAACGCGCGACCCGCAGGCGCTGGTGCAGCGCGCGCTGGCGATGTACCACGCCGACTTCACTTACACCCTGACCCCGCCGCAACTGGGCGCGAGCTCGGTGGATGGCTTTCTGTTCGATTCCAGGAAGGGCTTCTGCGAACACTACGCCGGCAGCTTCGTGTTCCTGATGCGCGCGCTGGGAATTCCCGCGCGCGTCGTCACCGGCTACCAGGGCGGCCAGCCCAACCCGCTGGGCGACTACCTCATCGTGCGCCAGTCCGACGCCCACGCCTGGGCCGAAGTGTGGCTGCAAGGCCGGGGCTGGGTGCGCGTCGATCCCACCGCCGCGGTGGCACCCGAGCGCGTGGAACGCGGCATCGCCGCCGCGCTGCCGGACGCCGAGGCGCTGCCCGAGATGGCGCGCCCCGAACTCACCTGGCTCAAGCGCTTCAACCTGGGCTGGGATGTCGTCAACAACGGCTGGAACCAGTGGGTGCTGGGCTACAACCAGCAGCGGCAGATGGAATTTCTCGCGCGCCTCGCCGGCAGCCGCGTCGACTGGGGCGACATGGCGCTGTGGCTTACCGGGATGCTGACGATGATCGTCGGCGCCATCGCCGCCTTCATGCTGCGCGACACCTTGCCCGCCGCCGATCCGGTGCAGCGCCTGTGGCTGCGCTTCAAACGCAAACTTGCCCGCGCCGGTGTCGCTATTTATCCCCACGAAGGCCCGCGCGACCTCACGCAAAGAGCCGCGCGGCAGCTGCCGGCGATGGGTACCCGGATAGAACGCATAGGCGTGCTCTACCTGGGGCTGCGCTACGGCGACGAGACCGGCACGGCCGAGCTGCAACGGCTGGTGCGAGAGTTCCGCCCGAAATGACGGCTCGCCTGATCACCCCGAGCAGCGGTGCGATACTTTTTCTGGTCCTCATCGCGGGCGCAGTGCTCGCGGGCAAGCTGCCATCCGCCGTGCTCACAGTTTATCTGACGGCCAGCCTCATCGCGTTCATCGCCTACGCCTGCGACAAATCCGCCGCCAGAAACCGGCAACGGTGCACCCCGGAACGCACCCTGCACCTGCTCGCCCTCCTCGGCGGCTGGCCCGGTGCATTGGTCGCGCAGCAAAGGCTGCGGCATAAGTCGAAGAAGGTGTCGTTTCTGGTGGTGTTCTGGGGGGCGGTTGTGATTAACTGTGGGGTTCTGGAGTGGTGGTTGCGGTAACATACGAAAAATACTAGAGAATTTACTTATGCATCCACATGTTTCCATTACCAATATAGAGACGCATGCGTTTCTATAATAACTGTAGACGTCACGCGCAATGCAACTTTCCCCATTTGATCAACAGTGCAAGGACTTGCTTGATGCGTCGCCGAAACGGCACTCCAGAAGCTGCTTCCGCTCCGCTTTCAATCACTTGGACTATGCTAGAAAGATTGGGGAGATTGATCCAGCTATGGCTGCCTTTCGTGGCCTGACGGCAGAAGAGGAAGCCGCTTCTGGCTTCATGCATTGCCTGAAGGAACGTGGGTACTTGAATGCCGAACGATTGAACCCCAAAGACCATACCCACAAAAATGCGATCGCTCCGTTTCTCGATGTCTTAGGTTTGTTCTTCGCCGAAACAACGGCGGCCCATGTAAAAAAGCCAGCTCTAATGCTTCAAGATGAGGGGGGAGAACGACGTCTTATGCTTGGCCTGCTCATGTCGGTCAACGGAGAGGATCAATGGGTTCACCCGATACCACCGCTGAACTTCACCATCAGCAGCGAAGACAAGCGGTTGTCGTATCGGAGACAAATCGAGTTTCTGGCGAGTCACCGTGGTGCCAAGAGCATTTCGGCTTACATCCGTACTCAAGCCAATCTCAGGAATCAGTTGCTCTATGCTGGACCAGAGGGTTATCCCGGCCAAGTTGATCTCAGTCCCGACTTCTTCGAAGTCCGTAAAGTCCGAGTAATGGCTCTTGTCCGAGGCTATCTATTGGTTCAGCCTTATCAGGAACGGCTCTCCTTCGTGCAAGACTCACTCGACGCTTTCCTCGCAATGTTGGGTGAACTAAAGGACCACGATCTTCATGAAGACGTCTAACCCATCCACCGAACCTGCGCGAAAAGCCGCTCAGGCAGGTTAACTCCACGTTTATGACGTGCCTGGGTCGCATTCGAACTGAACCGTTCAATCAAAATACGAACTTCCAAAATTAAAACATGAATGACGAAGACTACATCCGCATCGCACTCGATCTGGCGCGCGAAGCCGCCGCGATGGGCGAGGTGCCGGTCGGCGCGCTGGTGGTGAAAGACGGCGAGATCGTCGGGCGCGGGTTCAATGCGCCGATTTCGCGCAGCGACCCCACCGCGCATGCCGAAATCCAGGCCATGCGCGACGCCGCGCAGAGGCTGGGTAATTACCGGCTGGTAGGCTGCACCCTCTACGTCACACTGGAGCCCTGCGCCATGTGCAGCGGCGCGATCCAGCACGCGCGCGTCGCGCGGCTGGTGTTCGGGGCGACAGACCCCAAGACCGGCTGCTGCGGCAGCGTGATCAACCTGATGGACGAGGCGCGGCTCAACCATCACTGCGACGCCATGGGCGGCGTGCTGGCGGAAGAGTGCGGGCGGCTGCTGTCGGAGTTTTTTGCGGCCCGGCGCGGAAAAGCTTGAAAACGCCAGGCACGCGGGCTCCTCGCGGCAAATTCAGTTTTCCAGCGCAAACACCCTCAGCTCATCTCCCTGCCTGAAACCGAAAATCTGGCTGCCGCCCGCGGCGACCGCGATGTACTGCACGTCGCCCACAGCATAGGTGATCGGCGGCGCGTTGACGCCCGCGTCCGACTTGTATTGCCACAGCACGCTGCCGTTCGCGGCATCCAGCGCATCCAGATTGCCGTTGCCTTCGCCGCTGAACACCAGCCCGCCCGCGGTCGCCAGCACCCCGCCCACCAGCGGGTCCGGCGTCTTGTGCTGCCAGCGCAGCTTGCCGCTAGTGAGATCGATGGCCGACAGCAGGCCCCAGCGCGGCTCGTCCAGCGGTTCCAGCGCCGAATAGCGGATGGCAGGCTTGTCGCCTCCGGCGGGGGTTTCGTGCAGCGTGTATTTCACTGGCCAGTGCAGCGCGGCCACGTAAGCGGTTTGCGCCGCCTGGTCCACCGCCGCCGGCGACCAGTTGACCCCGCCCAGCACGCCGGGGTAAATGCGCACGCCCTGCTCGGTAGCATGCGTGAACATGTTCTGCTGCGGTACGAAGGCTTCGGACTTGAGCAGCAGTTCGCCGGTTTCGCGGTTATGCACGTAAAACCAGCCCAGTTTGCTGGCCTGCCCCACCGCGGGAACGGTTTTGCCCCCGCGCTGCAGATCGAACAGCACCGGCGGGCTGGCGACATCGTAGCCCCAGACGTCGTGCGGCACTTGTTGATAGAACCAGCGCAGCTTGCCGGTATTGGCGTCGAGCGCGACCAGCGATACGGTGTACAGATTGTCGCCGGGGCGCGAAACGTCGTCCATCTGCGGCGAGGGGTTGCCGGTGCCGAAGAACAGCAGGCCAGTCTTGGGGTCGATCGCCGGCGTGCTCCACGCAGAACCGCCGCCAAAGCGCCAGGCATCGGCAAAACTGGGCGCAGTAGCACGCTCTTTTGCAAGATCGCGATGGAGCGGGATACCATCCGGCGTGGTCGCGCTGAACTTGCCTTCCCAGTTCTTTTGCGGAATGGTGTCGAACTGCCACACGCGCTTGCCGCTTTCCACATCGAACGCGGCCAGGAACCCCGGCCGCCCGTAACGGCCGGCGACGCCGACCACCGCACCCAGCGGCGCGTTTTCGCGCGGCGCGTCGAGGTGCAAACCATAACCCACGCCGGTGATGCCGACGATGACTTTGCCCTGATACACCACGGGCGCCATGTTGATGCCCACGCCGGTGGCACCGCTCACTCTGGCCTGCTTGAGCGGATCGGCGTCGCTCAGCACCCCTACTTTTTCCGCCTCGCCGGCACCGTCGGCGGCGGCATCCATATCCCACAGCACGCGGCCGGTCCTGGCATCCAGCGCGACCAGCCGCGCATCCACGGTGCCGACGAACACCTTGCCGTAGCCCACCGCCACGCCGCGATTGGCGGGGCCGCAGCACATCGGGTAGCCCTCGCGGCGCTTATGTTGGTATCGCCATAACTCGCGGCCGGTGGCGGCATCCAGCGCGACCACATGATTGAACGGCAGCGACAGGTACATGATGCCGTCTACGACGATAGGCGTGGCCTGAAAGGTGGCATTGATGCCGCTCTTGAACGTCCATAGCGGCACCAGATTGGCGACGTTATCGCGGTTGATCTGCTTCAGCGGCGAAAAGCGCCGGTTGCCATAGTCGCGCCCGTAGCTCGGCCACTGGCCGGCATCGGCATTGACGATACGCTCGGTCGCGGCGTCATGGCCGGGCGGCTGGTGGGCGCAGGCCGCGACCAACGCTGCCATCAGCACCACGACGGGAAAGCGTATTCGCATGGCAAGCCTCACTGAAAAATAATTTGACTTCGTTGCGTTGACAATTATACAGACCTGTATAGTATAACCACAAGATAGTTATTTTCGCACCCGGTCCGGAGCATTATGTCACGGACAGCCACCTTTCATCACAGGAGAACCGCATGAACGCACCAGCCGAAACCCTCCAGACCTTTCACGGCGGCTGTCCGCAGGACTGCCCCGACACCTGCGCGATGACCTACACCGTCAAGAACGGCAAGCTCGTCGACGTGCAGGGCAAGCCCGAACATCCGATGACGCGCGGCGGCCTGTGCGTGAAGCTGAAAGACTTCGCCGATCACCATTACAACAACGACCGCGTGCTCTATCCCTTGAAGCGCAAGGGCCCCAAGGGCAGCCGCCAGTTCGTGCGCATCGGCTGGGACGAGGCGCTCAATGAGATCAAGCAACGCTGGACCGGCATCATCGACGAATACGGCGCGCAGGCCATCATGCCCTACAGCTACCTGGGCAACCAGGGCATCGTGCAGGGGCTCAATGTCGGCGACCCGTTCTTCAACAAACTGGGGGCGACGGTGTGCGAGCGCACCTTCTGCGGCTCCGGCTCATCCACCGCCTGGCTGATGACGATGGGCCCCACCGGCGGGCTCGACCCGGAAAGCTTCGCCTACAGCAAGTACATGGTGATCTGGGGCTGCAACTCGGTGAGCACCAACCTGCACCACTGGCACATCATCCACGAGGCGCAGAAGAAAGGCGTCAAGCTGGTGGTGATCGACACCTACAAGTCGCTCACCGCCAAGCAGGCCGACTGGCACATCATGCCCAGGCCGGGCACCGACGGCGCGCTGGCGATGGCGCTGATCAATACGCTGATCGAGCAGGATTTGCTGGACCACGACTATGTCGCCAATTACACGCTAGGCTTCGACGAACTCAAGCAGCGCGCCGCGAGCTGCACGCCAGAGTGGGCGGAAAGCATCACCGGCGTTGCGGCCGCGGACATCCGCAAGCTGGCCAAGGAATTTTTCGATGCCAAGGCCTCCGCGATCCGCATGGGTGTGGCGCTGGAGCGCCATCACGGCGGCGGCCAGACCATCAGGGCCGTCTGCTGCATTCCCGCATTGACCGGCGCCTGGCGCCATGTGGGCGGCGGACTGATGCAGATGCCGCTGTGGGAGTTTCCGCTCAAGTTCGACGTGATGTGCCGCCCGGATTACATTCCCGCCGGCACTCGCGTCATCAACAACCTGCAACTGGGCGCGGCGCTCAACGGCGAAATGCCGCTCGACCCGCCGCTCAAGTCGGTGATGTTCTACAATGCCAACCCGGTGAGCCAGGCGCCCGAGTCCAACAAGATCGTCGAGGGCTTGAAGCGCGAGGATCTGTTCGTGGTGGCCGCCGAGCATTTCATCACCGACACCGCCGCCTACGCCGACATCATCCTGCCGGCGACGATGGCGGCGGAGATGGACGACATGATCCTGTCCTGGGGCCATTTCTACCTGACCTACAACCAGAAATGCATAGCGCCGCCGGGCGAAACCGCTTCCAACGCGGAAATTTTCCGGCGCCTGGCGAAAGCGTTCGGCTTCGACGACCTGCAGTTCCAGCGCACGGACGCGCAAATGGTCGAGGATACGCTGGACTGGAGTTCTCCCGCGCTCAAAGGTGTGACCATGGATGAATTCCGCAAGGTTGGCTACGCGCATCTGAAAGTCGGCACGCCGAGCGACCGCTGCCCGCACAGGGAGGGCAACTTCCCCACGCCTTCCGGCAAGGTCGAATTCAAGACCAGCGCGGCTGCCGGCGGCAATTTCGTCGCCACGCCGTTCCGTCAGCTGTACGACGCGTATCAAGGCGGCGAGCCGGTCGATCCGCTGCCCTCCTACGTGCCGTCGCGCGAGCGTCCCGAAACCAATCCGGCGCTGGCGCAGAAATACCCGCTCAACATCGTCACGCCCAAAAGCCACGGCTTTCTCAACTCGCAATACGCCAACGAGGAGCACAAGCTGCGCGGCCAGGGCGAGCAGTGCGTGCTGATCAATCCCGCAGACGCGGCGGCGCGCAGCATCAGGCAAGGCGATTTCGTGCGCGTGTTCAACGACCGCGGCGAATTTCACGGCGATGCCAACGTCACCGAAGACACCCAGCCCGGCGTAGTCGTCGCGACCTTGGGCTACTGGCGCAGCCGCAACAGGGGCGGCGGCGCGGTCAACGTCATCAGCTCCGACCGGTTCGTCAACCTGGGCCACGCGCCCAGCTTGTCGGATAATCTGGTGCAGGTGGAAGCGGGATAAGACGAAACCCGGCTACCGGGTTTCGTCAGGATGCACTCATTACCGGGGCATGTGCCTGGATTAGCCTGCGTGCCGCCTCGTTCAGGCCGCCGCTATCCAGACCAGGCAGTTGCAGCCCGGCCGCCTGCCCGAAGCGTACGAAATTGGAGTACGTGGATTTCTTATAAGCGGGATCGTAGTGCATTTGCAGCAGCTCGGTGACCAGCAGCCGCCATTCCCGGCTTTCGGCCAGTTGCCGCCAATGCTCCAGGGTCTGCCGCCCGTGCAGCGGCATCAGCTGATCGAGCTTTTCGAACAACAATGCCGGCTCGCTCAGGAAATGGTCATAATCCTCCAGCAGCAGGGTGGCGCGCGCCTCCACTCCGGCATCGAGGTGTATGCAATCCGCCTGCCGCATGCCGTGCAGCAAGCTGTCGGGAAGGGAAAGCACGCCGATCTTGCGGCTTTCCGCTTCGACGAAAACCGGGTGTTGCGGGTCGAGTTTGCGCAGCGCATCCCACAGCTGCGTTTCAAAACACTTTTGCGAAGGCTGGGGCGACCCAGGCAATCCACCCAACAGCGAACCACGGTGGTTGGCGAGACCTTCGAGATCGAGCACCTGCGCTCCGTTCCCCGCCAGCGCATGCAGCAAGCGGCTCTTGCCGGAACCGGTAGGGCCGCAGAGGACGCGAAACCCGAAGCGGGCGGGCAGGGTTTGCAGTTCGGACCGTACATACTGGCGGTAAGCTTTGTAACCGCCTTGCAGCTGCCCCACCGACCAGCCGATCTGGCCGAGGATGTGCGCCATCGCGCCGCTGCGCTGCCCGCCGCGCCAGCAGTAGACCAGCGGGCGCCAGCTTTTGGGCTTGTCCATGAAGTGCTGCTCGATATGGGCCGCAATGTTGCGCGCGATCAGCGCGGCGCCGACTTTTCTGGCTTCGAAGGGCGAGACCCGCGTATACAAGGTACCCACCTCTGCGCGCTGCGCATCGTCCAGCACCGGCACGTTGATCGCGCCGGGAATATGGTCCTCGGCAAACTCCGCGGGGGAGCGGACGTCCAGCAGCGCATCGAACTCCAGGCTTTGCGCGGCACTGATTGGCTGGATTCTTGCCATACGCATAGAGATGGGAATATGGGGCGAAAGCGCTTATGGTAACATTGACCAAGCAATGTCAGCCGCACAGGCATTCGCCTTAACCATCGAATAATCACCATGAACACACCCATCAAATTAACGCAGTTTTCGCATGGCGGCGGCTGCGGCTGCAAGATTGCGCCAAATTTGCTGCAGGACATGCTGGCAGGCCTGCCTGCGCTGCCGTACTATCCCAACCTGCTGGTCGGCACGGACACCGGCGACGATGCGGCGGTGTACCGGCTCAACGACAGCCAGGCGATCGTCGTGACCACCGATTTTTTCATGCCGATTGTGGACGACCCGACCGATTTTGGCCGCATCGCCGCCACCAATGCGCTGTCCGACATTTATGCGATGGGAGCGTCCCCCATTCTGGCGCTGGCCGTCGTCGGCATGCCGGTGGACAAGTTGCCGCTGGAAGCCATCCGTGACATTCTCGCCGGCGGCGCGGCAGTCTGCGCGGCAGCCGGCATCCCGGTCGCAGGCGGCCACTCTATAGACGCGCCGGAACCGATATACGGGCTGGTGGTGGTGGGCGTGACGCATCCGCAACATATCAAGCGCAATAATGCCGCACAAGCGGGTGACGTGCTGATTCTGGGCAAGCCCCTGGGCATCGGGGTGCTCAGCGCCGCGCTGAAAAAAGGCGAATTAGGCGGGGACGGCTATCGTCAGATGGTGGAAACCGCAACGCAGCTGAACAGCATCGGCGAGTCGTTGGGCAAACGTGCCGATGTGCATGCACTGACCGACGTGACCGGCTTTGCCTTGCTGGGACATTTGCTGGAAATCTGTCGCGGCTCCGGGCTCGCCGCGGAACTGCACCTGGCCGACGTGCCTGTGCTGCCGGCCGCGCAGACCCTGGCGCAACAGGGCTTTGCCACGGGCGCGGCGACGCGCAACTGGGCGAGTTACGGGCACGAAGTCGAGTTGCCGCAACACATGCCGGAATGGCAGCGCAAACTGCTGTGCGATCCACAGACCAGCGGCGGGCTGCTGGCGGCATGCGCACCCGCGGCCGTAGCAGAAGTGCTGCAATCGTTCCATCAAGCCGGGTTTCACGATGCGGCGGTGATCGGTGCCATGCGGCCGGGGAATCCCGGCGTGCGCGTCATTTAGAATCAAACCTGATTGCATCGTCGGCATTTAATTGCCTTTTAGCCTAACTGGAGTTGAAATTGCAGCGTCGCGACTTTATCAAACTGGCCGGGGGCGCCTGGCTGCTATCGCAAGTGCCGTCGGGCTGGGCCAGGGAAACACCGGCGGACGAAGGCTGGCGGAAATTCCGGCTCACTTACACCGTCAACCTGTTGCCGCAAGGCAGCAATGCCTACCTGTGGCTGCCGATACCGCAGAGTATCAAGGACTATCAGCAGGCGTCGGCACCCCGATCTACAGGCGCGGCCGATGAAGCGGGCTTTGTCCGCATGGCGAACGCCCCGGCTTTTTACGCCCACTGGAACGACGCCACCGCGCGCAACATCACCGTGACCGCTGAGGTAGCCACCCGCGACCGCACGGCGGACCTGCAACGCAGCCATTCTTCGCCGGCAGAACTCGACGACGCAATGCTGAATTATCTGCCGCCGACCGACAGCATGCCGCTGGACGGCATCGTGCGCAGCACGGCGCTGGCGGCCACCAAAGGCGCCATCTCACCGTTAGAGAAGGCGCGCGCCATTTACGACTGGGTGGTGGACAACACCTTCCGCGAACCCAAAGTGAAAGGCTGCGGACGCGGCGACATCAAGGCCATGCTCGAAACCGGCAACCTGGGCGGCAAATGCGCCGACATCAACTCGCTGTTCGTCGGTCTGTGCCGCGCATCGGGCATTCCGGCGCGCGAGGTGTACGGCATTCGCATCGCGGAATCGCGCCAGTTCAAATCGCTGGGCCGCTCCGGCGACGTCAGTCGCGCCCAGCATTGCCGCGCCGAGTTCTATCTCGCCGATGTCGGCTGGATACCGGTGGATGCGGCGGACGTGCGCAAGGCCGTATTGGAGGAAAAGCTGCCGCTGGACGACCCAGGGATCGTCGCCCTGCGCGAGCGCCTGTTCGGCGGCTGGGAGATGAACTGGGTAGCCTTCAACCACGCCCGCAACGTGGCGCTGGGCCCGCGCCATAAAGCGAGCTTCTTCATGTACCCGTGTGCGGAAATCGCGGGCGAGCAAAGCGACAGCCTTAATCCGGAGAGTTTTGCCTACAGGGTCGAAGCAAGCGCCCAGGTCGGCTGACGGTAGTTAATCCCCGAACGCGGCTGTCAGCGCGGCGATCATATAGCCGTGGTCCATCACGCCGGCGCTTTCGCGCAGGCTGTGCATCGCCCACATCGGCGAACCCACGTCGATGCTGGCCATTCCTAGGCGCGAGGCGACGATCGGGCCTATGGTGCTGCCGCAGCCGAGATCGGTACGGTGGGCGTATTGCTGGAACGGCACGCCGGCTTTTTCGCACAGCGCGATAAAACGCGCCGAGGTATCCGCGCCGGTGCTGTAGCGCTGGTTGGCGTTGGTCTTGATCACCGGGCCGGCATTGACCATGACTTTATGGTTGGGTTCGTAAGCCGCGGGGAAATTGGGATGCCAGGCATGGGCCATGTCGGCGCTGATGAAAAAGCTGCGCGCCGAGGCGCAATGGCGCGCTTCCTCATCTATCCCGGTATTCGCCGCGATGCGCTCGAGCACGTCCTCGATGAAGCTTCCGCCCGCGCCCACGGCGCTTCCGCTGCCGACTTCCTCGTGGTCGAACAGCGCACAAACACATGTCGCAGCCGGGCTCTCGGTCGCCAGCAGCACCGTCAATGCGGCGTGGCAGGAAGCCAGGTTATCCAGCTGGCTGTCGGCGATGAATTCCTGATCCGCGCCCCAGAACGCGCCTTTTTGCGTGTCGAAAACATTGAATTCCGAAGTGAGGATATCCTTCGCATCCACCCCCAGCTCACCGGCGATAAGGCCAAGAAACTGGTCACCGGCCTTGGCGCCATCCTGGGATAGCCCAAGAATCAGCGGCAACTCATTCTGCTTGTGCAGCTTGAGACCCTGCTCGTTCACTTCCCGGTTCATGTGGATCGCCAGATTGGGCAGCCGCACCAGCGGCGTATCGAAGCGCAGCAAGCGCGTCCCGAAACCTTCCGCCGTGCGCACGTTCACCCGCCCCGCGAGGCTCAGGTCGCGGTCGGTGAAGGTCGCGAGAATGGGCCCGCCGTACACCTCCACCCCCAGCCGCACCACGCCTTCGCCGCCATGCGCGGCCTTGGGCTTCAAGCGCAGCCCCGGCGAATCGGTATGCGCACCTATGATGCGGAAACCGGTTTCGGCCAAAGGTTTTTGCCCCAGGGTAAACGCGATAATCGACGAGCCGCCGCGCACGACAAAATAACGGCTACCGGCTTTCAGCTGCCAGCGCTGCGCTTCGTGCAACCGAGTGAACCCCCGCACCAGCAAGCGCTGCTCGACGCTGTTGACCGCATGCCAGGGGCTGGGGCTGGCGTCGATGAAATCAATGAGATCCTGGGCCTGGGCTCTGGTTTCAGCAGAAATGGTCATTGGGTAATTCTGATGCGATAGGAATCGAGAAGAATACTAAAACTCGCTTGGTTGCGCCAATTGGCGCCCGGATCAACTCGCAGAAGCCCCTTCGGCCGCCTGAACCATCACGGTTCGCTCGACCGCGGGCGAGCCCAATTGGCTGGAGGGGATAGGCTCGTAGTCTTCGCCGAAACCCACATCGCCAGGCCGCCAGCCCGCAGGCCGGCGGAAGGCGCCCCAGAAGCGTTTCAGCGTGTACCACTGCATCGCGATGAGGCCGCAGTCGTTGTCCGCGTCGACCACCGGGTCGTTCACACCGGTCGTTCGCGGCGATTCGCCATACAGCGCGGTGCCGAACAGAATGTCCCAGACTGAAAAAACCTGTCCGAAATTGCAGTTGTGCAATGCCGGCCTGTCGGGATCGACGACCATGTGGTGCAGGCGGTGGAACTTCGGATCGACGAAAATCCTTTCAAAAAACCGGCCGAAACCGATGCGTACGTTGGTATGCGAAAAGTTCTGGATCAGTTCGCTCACCAACGTCAGCCAGGCAAATTCCGCAATATCAACGCCCATCACCAGACCGACCGTGGCGAGAATCATGGATTGGATCACGCCGTCCAGATAACTGCCTCTATCATTCGTCCAGCAACTCGTCTGGCGTTGGCTGTGGTGCATGCTATGCAAAGCCCACCACCAGGGAATGAGGTGTTCCGCGCGGTGCATCCAGTAATAGACGAAGTCATAGACAACGTAATAGACGGCGAGCAGCAGCAGGGGGTGATGATCGAGCCATGGCACCCAGTGTTTTACGTTGAATGACGACTCCGTGCCGTTGCCGGCAACGCCGCCGCCACCTAGCAAATAGCTGAATGGCGAGAGCACCAGGTAGCTGAACAGGGGAAATAAACCAAGCAACATCAGCAGCGTGTACAGGCGGTCGACTTTGGTCAGATCGCGATTCGTCCAGCGTTCGGCCGGCACCAGGCTTTCCAGCGGACGAAAAACCAGGCTGATGATGCCGATTTGCAGCAGCGCGATCATCCCGGCTTCGGCAACCGCCTTCGGATCGCCAACCGCATTCTGGATATGCAGCAATAACAGCACCGGCATCACTATATGGCCGCTCAGCCAAATGACCAGATGGAGCCACAGTTGTGACAAATCCAACATCGTGTTTCCTCGTACTCAGATCAATGTAATAGTGCTGCCGAGAGGACAGCATGTTGAGGCAATGGCGTTCAGTATACTGTCAACGCAACGCGTGACAAGCCCCGCCGCTTGATCCCTATTCCGTTGCCGACAAATGCTTTGAAATATTATCCGCCGCCTGCCGGAGCAGCGCCAGGCACTGCCCGCGCTGCTCGTCGTTCAGCCAGCCGGTGATATAAGTCGTACCGATGCCGGCGATCGGGTAGCCCGATGCATCGCAAATCGCAACGCCAAGGCCGCTGGTGGTGCGGTCCAGCACAATGTTGTCGTAGGTGCCGTAGCCATTTTGCATCGCTGCGCTCACCGCCCGGTGGAAACCTTTTTCGTCGAAGCCCTCGATGCGATGATAGCGCGACAGGTTGGCCGCGACGATCGCCTGCACCGCTTCATGCGGCAAGCAGGAAAACATCGCCAGGCAAGCCGGGCTCATGCCGAACGGGCCGCGCAGGCCCACCCTGCCCTTGCCGACCTGAATCTGCGACTGGCTTTCATAGCGGCCGATGCACACTATGTCCAGGCTGGCGCGCACCCCCAGATACACCACTTGATCCAGTCGTTCCGCCAGCGCACTCAGCTCCGTCGCGGCAATGCGCTCGATAGGATGCCGGCTGATGGCCGAGTAACTCAGGGCCGCCAGATCGGGGCCCAGATTGAAACGGGCGGTGTGTTTGTCGCGCTCCACCCAGCCCAGGCCGATCAGCGTGTCCAGCACGCGGTGGATGGTGGGGCGCGGCAATGCGGTGCGCGCAACCAGTTCGGTCAGCGAGCTGCCTTTGCTGGAACCGCGCGCGATTGCCGTCAGCAAGATCACGGCCCGGTTAAGGCTGCCGGCGGAGGGCTCCGGAACATTTTTAGTCATAGGTTGGCTTGATGACGAAATATACGATATACGGACACATAATTATTGCGCTCATGTTGACCTTGACTAATATACATTATTACTATCATCCCAACTTTATCACAAAGTTTCTTTAATCAATTATCCGATATACGGACACTTTCAGGAGCGGGAATGATGAGCGAAATCTACGGTGATCAGCACAGGGCACTACAGGAAGCGTTCGATACGAAAAACATGGCCGATCGGGTCGACGAATTGATTGTGGCATCGGAGATCGCTCCCGAGCATGCGGGCTTCATCGAAAGCCGCGACATGTTTTTCCTTACCACCGTTGACCACCGCGGCTATCCGACCTGCTCCCACAAAGGCGGCAATCCCGGTTTCGTCAAGGTGGTGGACAGCAAGACGCTGGCTTTCCCCAGCTTCGACGGCAACGGCATGTTCCTGTCGATGGGCAACATCACCGCCAACAACAAGATCGGCATGCTGTTCATCGACTTCGAAACGCCGCACCGCGTGCGCGTGCACGGCACCGCCAGCATCGACCGCAACGACCCGCTGATCAAGCAATTCCACGGCGCAGAACTGGTGGTGCGCGCGACCATCACCGAAATATTCATTAACTGCCCGCGCTACATCCACCGTTACCGGCGCGTCGATTCGTCGAAATACACACCGCAGCCCGGATGCCCGACGCCGCTGCCGCAATGGAAACGCATCGACGCAGTCCAGGATGCGCTGCCCGAACGCGACAAGGATGTCGCCGCCAAGCTCGGCGGCACGATCACGCCCGAGGAATACAGCGCGCTCGTGATGAAGGGCGAAGGCTAACCGTCGCATCGGGAGGGAGTTTCCATGGACATGGCGATGAAGGACAGCCAGCTCGTCGATTGGCGCGAGCAGGCGTTGATACTTGAAAATGCAGTCGGCAAAGTCATCGTCGGCCAGGAACGTGCGATCCGCCTCATGACAATCGCGATTTTCGCCCGCGGCCATGTGCTGCTCGAAGGCGATGTCGGCGTCGGCAAGACCACGCTGCTGCGCGCCTTCGCACGCGGCATCGGCGGCGGCTACGAGCGCATCGAGGGCACCGTGGACCTCATGCCTAACGACCTCGTCTACCATACCTACCTCGGCGAGGACGGCCGGCCGCGCGTGGACTCGGGTCCGCTGCTGCGCGGCGGCGAATCTCTTTCCATTTTCTTCTTCAACGAAATCAACCGTGCGCGGCCGCAAGTGCATGCGCTGCTGCTGCGCGTCATGGCCGAGCGCAGCCTCGAAGCCTTCAAGCGCGAGCATCAGCTGCCGCACGTACTGGTGTTCGCCGACCGCAACCAGGTGGAGAAAGAAGAGACCTTCGAACTGCCTTCGGCGGCGCGCGACCGCTTCATGATGGAAATCCCTATCGTCATCCCGGCCGACCGCGACACGCGGAAATCGCTGGTGTTCAATACGCGCTTCCACGACACCGAGGCGCTCACGGAACAAGTGTCCCCGGGCATCTTCGCGTTCGACCGACTCAACCATTTTTCCGCGGAGCTGCAGCAGCACATCCAAACCAGCCCGGTGCTCGAAAACTATGCGCTGGACCTGTGGGAAGCCACACAAACGCCGGCCAAATTTGGCATAAAAATCGACGGTATCGATGTCGCCAAGCTCGTGCATTCCGGCGCCAGCCCGCGCGGCATGGGCATGCTGCTCAAGGGTGCGCGCGTACATGCCTGGCTCATGGGGCGCGACTACGTGCAGCCGGAAGACATCCACGGCGTATTCCATGAAATCGTCGCGCATCGCCTGGTGTTCAGCTCTATGTACCAGATGCGCCGCACCGCGCTCGCGCGCGAACTCACGAGCGGCATCATCCGCACCGTCGCCGTGCCATAACGATGAACCCGGCCCACGCCCAAGCCTTCACCTACCAGGTCAACTGGCGCTCGCGCAGCCACCATGCGGGCGATCATGGCGGGCTGCAGCACGGCCTGGGCATGGAATTCCACGGCAACGCGCCGCTCGTGGATTATCCCGACGCGCGCCGCATCGATATCCGCCAGACCCTGCGCGACCCCGGCGAACAGGTGTACGTACGCCTGTTCCACCAGAAAAACGCCACGCCGGTATACGCGGTGTGCGATATGTCGGGTTCCATGCGATTCGGAGGCAAGATGGCGCTGGCGGCGGAAATTGCCGCCTCGGTCGCTTTTTCAGCGCACCAGGCGGGCGACATGTTCGGCTTCGTAGGCTTCGACGAGACCCCACGCGAGGAATGGCTCGTCCCGCCCAGCCATCGTTTGCATGAAGCGCTCGACCTCGCCGAACGGCTAAAGGATTATCGTCCCGCAGCGGCAGGCTCGGCCGGTTTGCTCGAAATCGGCCTCTATCTCGCCCAGAAACGCAGCCTGGTATTTCTGATCTCGGATTTCCACATGCCGCTGGAATTCATCGAGCAGGCGCTCAACCTGCTCTCGCGCCACCACGTCGTACCCATCGTACTGTGGACTGCCGGGGAATACCGCAAGCTGCCCGATTTCGGATTGAACGCCATTGTCGACCCCGAAACCGGCCGACGGCGCATGCTGTTCTTCCGCAAGGCATTGAAGGCACGCTTCGAACAGGCCTTCGCCGCGCGCAGAGCCGCGTTGGAAGAATTGTTCATGCGCTACGAAACTCCAGCCTGCTTCGTGGAGGACAGGTTCGACGCGGAAGCCGTTTCCGAATATTTCCAGCAATTTTCCGCCTTATGAGATTTCTGCTCGGCATCGTTTTCTGGCTGTTGGCGGCGCTACCTGCGACGGCCGCGGACCTCTATACGCTGCAAATACGCAACCCCGGCCGCGACATCGGCATCCTCGTCGGCGACCTGCTGGTACGCACCGTCGAGATCGATGCCCAGGCGCCCTACGCGCTCGCGCCGGCCTCGTTGCCGACCAAGGGCATAAGCCGGCACGGCGTCGAGCTCAGGGACGTTTCCATTACCAAGAATGCAGCCTCCACCAGCCGTACGCATTACACCCTTCAGTTCACCTACCAGGTATTCACGAGCGCAAGCTACGCCAAAAAAGTGCAGTTGCCGCAGGAACAGCTCAAGCTGAACGGAGACGGCCGCAATATCGACATCGCGATTCCGGCGTGGACTTTCAGCGTCTCGCCGCTGGCGACGCATGACGAAACCCGGTTCGACGAAGACATGAGTCCCTACCGCGGCCCGCTGCTGCTCGATACCTCTGTTAAACAACGATGGCTATGGGGCTTCGCCGGGCTGGCCGTGCTTTCGCTCTTCGGCCTGTTGTATTTCAACGGCAACCGCGCTTGGCTGCCGGGCATGGGCGGACCGTTCGCGAGAAGCTACCGCAAGTTGCGCCGGTTATCGAATGCGGACGTTCGGCAAGGTGTAGCGGTGATTCATCAGGCGTTCAACCAAACCTGGGGCGCCAATCTGTTCCATGCTGACCTGGAAAATTTCTTGCGATCTCACCCGCGTTTTCGCGCCATTCACAGCGAAATCGACGAATTTTTCCGACTATCGAATGCAGTGCTGTTCGGCAGCGATGTTGCGCCAAGCGCTTCCCTACCGGCGATGTGCGACTTCTGCAAGCAATGCCGCGATTGCGAGCGCGAACCGTTCGCGCTGCAGCCACTCGTCGCCGTTACGCTGTGCAGCGTAGTGCTGACCGCCCTCGTCGTGCTGCTCATGCAGAGCATCCAGATCCTGCCGATATGGCCGCTGGTCATCGCCTGGGCCTGCTTCTTCCATTTGGGCGGCGGCGAGCAGCCGCGCGCAGCGATCGTTTCAGTACTGCTCAGCACGATATTCGGCGTGCTCATGGGCTGGCTTTCGGCGCTGGCCATCCTCGACAATCCGGTTGCAGGGATGATTCCTCCCGGACTATGGGCAGCACTCGTGATCGCCGTTTTCATCGGCATCATCAGTGCCTGCGCCTACTGGAAGCCATTTTCAATCACGCCGGTGTGCATCTACGGCTATGCGGCCACCTGGGGCTATCTGGATGTTCCGGGGCGATTCGACTTCACGGTGTTGACTTCGCTCAACTTGCAGAACGCCGTCCTCATCCTGCCCGCCGCGATCGGCATGGGGTGCACGCTCGGCTACTTCAATGCGCGGCTCGTGGGCATGCTCACCGTCAAGCCGCAACCGGCATCATGAGCTTCGACCACGCCTGGGTTCTGTGGCTGCTGCCACTCGCGTTGCTACCGGTTTGGCTGGAACGCCAGCAGGGTAGCCTTTATTCCTGGATGGCGCTCGCGCCGCAGGACAGGCTCTCCGATATCGCCGGCCTGCTGCTGCGCTACCTCTCGGCCGTCATTCTCGCCTGCCTCGTGTTCGCGCTTGCCGGGCCGCACGGCGCGGTACATGAGGTCGAACGCATCGGCAAGGGCGCGCAGTTGGTGCTCGTGATCGACCGCAGCGCGAGCATGGACGACCCGTTCGCCGGCGCGGTGGCTGACGGCCAGGCGGGAGAAACCAAGGCGGCCGCGGCCAAGCGGCTGATCGCGAAATTCGTCGACGAGCGCCCGGACGACATGGTGGGCGTCGTGACCTTCAGCAATTCCGCGATGCACGTGATCCCGCTCACGCAAAGCCGCGCGGCGATCCATGCCGCGATTACCGCGGCCGGCGGCTCGGGCCTGCTGCAGACCAATATCGGCGCGGGCCTCACGAGCGGCGTGGCGATGTTCGACAAAATGCCGGATTCGGGCTCGCGCGCGATCATGCTGCTCTCGGACGGCGCGGGACGCATCACGCCCCGGGCCAAGCGCAAGATCAGCGACTGGCTGGAGCGCCAGCACGTCAACCTGTATTGGATCGTGCTGCGCCAACCGGACGGCATCAGCATTTTCAAACCCAACGCGCAACTCGCGAACGACGGGCAGGAGCCCGCCGAGATCGAGCTGCACAAATTCTTCCAGACCCTGAAAATCAAGTACCAGGCCTACGAGGCGGATGATCCAAAAACACTGCAGGCGGCGATCCAGGATATCAGCCTCAAGGAGAAGAAACCGATCCGCTACCTGCAGCGGATTCCGGGCAGGAACTACTCATCGCATTTCGTCATTGCAGCAGCGCTGCTGATTTCGCTATTGCTCGCCATCAAACACCTCGGAGTCAGATCATGGCAACCCGCATGAAAAGCAGGAACCTGCTGCTGTTCGCCGCCCTGCTGACCGGCGTCGCCGGCGCGGCGCTGCAGGCGTTCGACATGCACAGGATGGAGAGCTTCAATCAGGCGGTATCCACCGGCAAATTGCCCGATCATGACAAGCTGCGTTTCGAGGCCAAGTACGCGGCGGCCTATTGGCTGGCGAAAAGCGGCCGCTACCAGGATGCCACCCAGCTGTTCGTGCAACTCATGGAAGCCGGCGGCAATGCGGAACAGATGGCCGCCGTGCAGTACAACCTCGGCAACATCTTTTTTCTGCGCGGGCTGCTCGTCAACCGCAGCGGCGGCATCGTGCACGCCGAGGCGGAATACCTGCTGACCCAGGCCAAAATGGCCTACCAGCAATCGCTGCGCCTCGACAACGCGCACCTCGACGTGCGCCACAACCTTGACCGCGTGCTAAGCCTGCTGCCGGAAGATTCCGTTCCCAAGAACGAGCAGGACAAGCTTGGCATCGTTATGGGCAATATCCCGGTCGGGTTGCCTTGAGTTTGATTGGCCGCAGATAACGCAGATGAACGTGGATAAGCCCATCAAAACGCTGTCAGATACCGGCTTGCATGCCCTTGCGCTCATCCTGCTGCTGGCTTCGCTGCTGCATCCGGCGATTCCCTGGCAGCGCGACCTGCACAATTACCTGCTCGTGGCCGACGTCACGCAGAGCATGAATACCGAGGATATGAAGCTCGACGGCAAGAATGTCAGCCGCATGGCGTATATGCGCCACCTCATGCACGACACCGTGGCCGCGTTGCCGTGCGGCACCGATATGAGCCTGGGCGTGTTCTCCAACGTGAACATCGCGCTGCTGTTCACACCTATCGAGGTGTGCGCGAATTACGACGTGATCGAGGACGCGATTAATCATTTGGAATGGCGCATGGCCTGGCACGGCAACAGCCGCCTGCGCTTTGGCATGCAGTCCGCGAACGCGATCCTGCAATCGCTGCCGGAAGCCGCGCAGCTGGTATTTTTTACCGACGGCGACGAAGCGCCGAAACTCAACGCTATCAACAAAACCGACCTCTCCAACTGGCAGGGCGGCAGCGATTGGCTGCTCGTGGGCGTGGGCGGCGATGATCCCATGCCGGTACCCAAGTTCGACGGCGACGACAGGATCATGGGCTACTGGTCGGTGAACGCGATGAAGGTCGAGCCTTCCGCCGTGCTCGCCGAGGAATCCGCCGGCACGCGCGACGACAGCATCGCGACGGACGACAACGACCGCTACCTTTCTAAACTGGACGAGCCCTACCTCAAGGAACTGGCACAGGAAATAGACGCCAGCTATCTGCGCGCCGGAGATTCCGGAAAGCTGGTCGAGGCCATGCGCCGGCAAAAACCGGCCGCTCGCGCCACCGAAAAAGTCGGAATCGACCGGCTGCTGATAGCACTCGCCGCGCTGGTTTTGCTCTCCGCTTACTGGCCGGGCCTCATGCTCAGGATACGTGGCCGTCCAGCCCGCACTCCTGCATGACCTTGGTGGCGATCTCTTCCACCGACCTTGTCGTCGAATCCAGCCAGCGTATGCCTTCGCGGTGCATCAGCTGTTCCGCCTGGCGGACTTCATGGCGGCAGTTTTCCAGAGCGGCATAACGGCTATCGGGCCGGCGTTCGGTACGGATTTCGTGCAGGCGTTCCGGCCGTATCGTCAGCCCGAACAGTTTTTTCTTATGCCCTTCAAGTACTTTCGGCAAGCACCCACGCTCGAAATCCTCGGGAATCAGGGGATAATTGGCGGCCTTCACCCCGAACTGCATCGCCAGATAAAGCGATGTCGGCGTCTTGCCGCTACGCGATACGCCGACCAGGATCACCTCCGCATCGCTCAGGTGGCGTTCGCTGGCGCCGTCGTCATGTTCCAGCGAGTAATTCACCGCTTCCATGCGATGCCGGTAGCCAGTATTATCCACAACTTTGCGTCCCTGCCCGATCCCGCGCGTGGGCTGCATGCCGAGCTCCTGACCCAGCGGACCGATGAAAGTCTTGAAGAAGTCCAGGCACAGCGCCTGTACGCCGTCGAATTCGGCGCTCACCTCCTCGTTGACGAAGGTCATCAGCAGGATGGGCCGCATGCCGTCGTCCTGCGCTGCCTTGAGTATGGTCGGCACGCAAGCGTGGGCTTTTTCGACGCTGTCGATAAACGGCATGCGCACCTGATGGAATTCGACGCCGGGGAAATGCGCGAGCAGGTTAAGCCCCAGGGTTTCGGCGGAAATGCCGGTGCCGTCGGAAATAAAGAACACGCTGCGGCGGGAAGTTTGAGACATAAGCGTCCTTTTTTTGCAGAATATGGCAAGATAATGCCATCCCGTTTGAATTTTGTGTGAGAGAAAAACCATGTCGAATTACGTAGTCGATTTTGAAGAATTGCGCATGACCGATGTGCCTTCGGTGGGGGGCAAGAACGCCTCGCTGGGCGAGATGATCAGCCAGTTGAAGGCAAAACAGGTGCGCGTGCCCGGCGGTTTTGCTACCACCGCCGACGCCTACCGCGACTTTCTCTCGCAGGGCGGGCTGGCCGCCCGCATCAACGCGGAGCTGGACAAGCTCGACGTTGAAGACGTGACCGCGCTGGCCGCCTGCGGCAAGCAAATCCGCCAGTGGATATTCGACACCCCCCTCCCGGCGCAATTCAAGCAGGATATCGCCGACCATTACCACCGGCTGGTGGGCGATTCGGACGACGGCGCAACTTTCGCCGTGCGCTCTTCCGCCACCGCCGAAGACCTTCCCGATGCCTCGTTCGCGGGCCAGCAGGAGACCTTCCTCAACATCCACGGCGCGGACAACATCCTGCATGCGATCAAGGAAGTGTTCGCCTCGCTGTACAACAACCGGGCGATTTCCTACCGCGTGCATAAGGGCTTCGTGCATGCCGACGTGGCGCTCTCCGCCGGCATCCAGAAAATGGTGCGCAGCGACATCGGCGCCTCGGGCGTGATGTTCACGATAGACACCGAATCCGGCTTCTCGGACGTGGTATTCATCACTGCGGCGTACGGCCTGGGCGAAACCGTAGTGCAGGGCGCGGTCAACCCGGACGAGTTCTACGTGCATAAACCGCTACTGGCCGCCGGCAAGCCAGCCGTGGTGCGGCGCAGCCTGGGCTCCAAGCTGATCAAGATGGTATTCACCGACTCCAGGGCGGCCGGAAAATCCACCCATACCGTGCAGACCGAAACTTCCGAGCGCGGCCGTTTCGCGTTGAACGATGCCGAAGTGCTGGAACTGGCGCGCTATGCGGTCATCATCGAGCAGCATTACGGCCGGGCGATGGACATCGAATGGGGCCGCGACGGCATCGACGGCAAGCTCTACATCCTGCAGGCACGGCCGGAAACGGTGAAGTCGCAGGCCACGGTCGGCGTATCGCAAAGCTACACGCTGAAACAGCATGGCAAGGTGCTGGTCAGCGGCCGCGCCATCGGCCAGAAAATCGGCCAGGGCCCGGTGCGCATCATCGAAAGCGCCAGGGAAATGCTGCGCGTGCAGGCCGGCGACATCCTGGTCACCGACATGACCGACCCGGACTGGGAGCCGGTGATGAA
>NZ_DASXVH010000061.1:0-23637 GCF_036504375.1 Novimethylophilus sp. | reverse complement strand
CTTGTCGGCGCCGGCAGACGCGGCTGCCAGCTCTGTTTTCTTGGAGTCAACCCATTTTTTGAAATCCGCATCAGAGACGGCATTCACCACCACCGGCATAAAACCGTGGCCCTTGCCGCATAGCTCCTTGCACTGCCCCTTGTAAGTGCCCGGCTCTTCGACCTTGACCCAGGTTTCACGCAGGAAACCGGGGATGGCATCCCGCGCGGTACCAAACTGCGGCACCCACCAGGTATGGATGACATCGTTGGCGGTCAACAGAACCCGCACCTTTTTTCCCACCGGGAGCACTACTGGATTATCCACTTCCAGCAGATACTCGGCGCCCTTCTCGGCCTTGTTATCGATCTGCTCCTGCGGAGTTTTCAGGTTGCTGACAAACTTGACGCCTTGGGCGTCGCCGTCCATGTACTCGTACTGCCAGCGCCACTGCATGCCGGTGACCTTGAGCACCATGTCGGCGCCGTTTTTGGTGTCCTCCATCATGACCACGCTGTGGTAGGCGGGAATGCCCATGAGGATGAAGTCGATGTAGAGCAGGATGGCAAATGGCACCAGCGTCCAGATCACTTGCGAGCGCGTGGAAGGTCCGGTAAACGTCGCTGCGGTATGGCCGCGGCTCTTGCGGTGGTGGAAGATCGAATAGACCATGATACCCAGCACAACCAGGAAGATCACCATGATGATCAGCATGAATTTGTTGTGCACATGCAAGGTATCTTCCGCCATCGGCGTCACCGGCTTGGGAAAATTCCAGTTCAATTCGGCGTGTGCTGCCAGTGACCACAAGGCCAGCATCAACGCCGCCCCCGATTTTTGGAACAGTTTGAAGGCCATACTCACTCCCTGAAATGCGCCCCGTTAATAAATAACACCCGTTCGCCGCCTGAGCTGGCTGGCAAGAATCAGACGCGCATCGTTATTCATATAGCGCGAATTCCACTTCCCTGCCATGCGAGCGGAGCCACAACCTTTGTTCACCGCTTGGGTATCGCGCAGTATCACCCGAGCCCACTACCGACTGAAACACCACCCGGCTGATCTTCTTGTAAACACGCTTCTCGATCGCCAGATCGTCGCCTGCGATGAACGATGCTTTCATAATCGCCGGAGTGGCGTTGCACGACGTAGAAAGCAGCGCCCAGGGCAAGTAATTCCATCCCGGCAAACGGGAACACCAACCATGCGCCGGCCAGTGTGAAACCCATTGCAACGATCAGGGAAAAAGAAACGATTGCGGAAAATATCCACAGCCTCTGATTCGGCGTGAGAGAACAGTTGGGCTTGGCTGTAATGCTGAAATTCGCCCTTTCTGCCGCAAATGCTTCGCTGCCCACGTCCCGCGCCCCCTACGGTCGATTCACAACTACTTTTCGTGCGACAATTTATCGCAGGCCCAAAACTTAACATACCGTTTTTTTAACTGTCAACCACTGATTTTTTAAAAGATATCAATGTCTTAAAATTGTATTTTCAAATTACTGCGCCGTTGACGCTGCGCCCTCGGAATGCAATAAAAATCCAAAAACTCCGCATTCCTTGCCAGCCAGGCGACAACCCTTTCCCAGCGCCCGGACCAGGGACTCTCCTTCAGCCAGGGCGCCGATCAAGCCGGCATTGAACGTATCGCCCGCACCCAATGTATCCACAATCCGCGGCGGAGCAAACGCCGGGCTGTGGCTGCCTTGCCCTTGCCGGCTAAGACCGTACGCGCCGGCCTCACCCCATGCCATGACAGCGTGCGCCTGCGGTGATCGCCGATGCAGCCAGTCCAGGAAATCCAGCGGCTCTTCATGCCCGCAATGGCGCGCATAACCGCGCAAACAGATCAGCACATCCGGCTGGTCGAGCGCTACCTCGATGCCCGCACGCGGTTTTTCCAGTTCCAGCGAGACCGAGAGCCCTGGCCTCATCTTGCGAACCCGCGCCAGCATTTTCAATAATTCCGGCACATTGCGCCCTTCGAAATGAATCCAGTCGAACGGCGCAAGTTCGATGGCCGCGAATTGCTTTGCAGTTAATTCCGGCAAATCCCGGTAATGAACAATGGTGCGGCTGGCCGCAGCCAGTTGAATGCTGGAAGTGGGTGGCCGCCCCGGCAAACGCGCAACTCCCGTGCCCTGACCTCGTCGTCCTCGGACGGATATCGATCAAGCGTGAAAACGATATCCAGCGTGGCGGTGCCCACCAATAAAATATGTGCCATGAGATTTAAGCCCGGTTACTGCCAAAAGCGGCAGTTGCGTTTACAATTAAAGCTTTTTGAGTTCGGAGAAACAAGATGGCTATGGCCAAGACGATGGCCGACCGCGATGGTCTGATCTGGTACGATGGCGAAATGGTGCCCTGGCGCGAAGCAACCACTCACGTCCTGACCCATACCCTGCACTATGGCATGGGCGTATTCGAAGGCGTGCGCGCTTACAAGACCGACAAGGGCACCGCCATATTCCGCCTGCAGGAGCATACCGACCGTCTGTTCCGCTCGGCGCACATCCTCGGCATGAAAATGCCGTTCGACAAGGCCACGCTGATGGAAGCGCAAAAAGCCGCCGTGCGCGAAAACAACCTGGAATCCGGCTACTTGCGTCCGATGGCATTCTACGGCGCGGAAGCGATGGGCATTTCCGCCAGAACCTTGTCCACGCATATGATCGTCGCCGCCTGGGCGTGGGGCGCCTACCTCGGCAAGGAAGCGCTGGAAAACGGCATTCGCGTCAAGACTTCGTCGTTTGCCCGTCATCATGTCAATATCACGATGTGCAAGGCCAAGGCCAACGGCAACTACATGAACTCCATCCTGGCCCACCAGGAAGCCGCCGCCGACGGCTACGACGAAGCGCTGCTGCTGGACGTGGACGGCTTTGTCGCCGAAGGCTCGGGCGAAAACGTATTCATCGTGCGCAACGGCAGGCTCTACACGCCCGACCTCACCAGCGCGCTGGAAGGCATCACGCGCGACACCATCATCCAGCTGGCTGCCGAAATCGGCCTGCAGGTGATCGAGAAGCGCATCACCCGCGACGAAGTCTATTCCGCGGACGAAGCGTTTTTCACCGGCACCGCCGCCGAGGTGACGCCGATCCGCGAACTCGACAACCGCGCCATCGGCGCAGGATCGCGCGGTCCGATCACGGAGAAACTGCAGTCCATGTTCTTCGACGCCGTGATGGGCAAATCGCCTGGCCATATTGGCTGGGTAACGCTGGTCAAATAGGGAAGCTCATGACGAACGCAACGCAAGAAGTAGAGGTGACCGCCAAGGATTTGCCGCTGCACTGCCCCACCGATGCGGTGGCACTGTGGTGCTCGCATCCGCGAGTCTTCTTGGATATTGGCAAATCGGGTAAGGCGATGTGCCCGTATTGCGGCACCAAATACCGCCTCAAAGCGGGCGAGGCGGTCGGGCATCATTGAAGTTCAAAGCGGCGGCAGCGGCTCCACTGCCGTCGCTTCCTTGCATAACATTCCCATCACGTATTGTCCCTGGGTCACGTCGCCGCTGGTCCAGAAGCATGCGCCGCCGGCAGGACCCGCTGCTGCCAGGCCATGCTCCTCGATGCGCCGACGCAATTGCCGGGCGACGGCGGCACCGGTATCGATAAGAGTAGCTCGCCCATCCGTCAACTCCTCGATGAGCGGCCGTAAAAAAGGATAGTGAGTGCATCCCAGCACGAGAGTGTCGGCACCTTCGTTCATTAAAGGCTCAATGTAACGCCACAGCAAATTGCGCGTAGCGGGCGCGGTCAATTCGCCGCGTTCCACGCATTCCACCAGCCCGTGGCAGATCTGCGTTTCCACGCGCACGCCTTGGCCGTAATTTTCCAGCAAGGCGGCGAACCGCGCGCTTTTCAGCGTGCCGCCGGTGGCCAGCACGCCGACAACGCCGCTCTTCGTCGCCGCGGCCGCAGGCTTGATCGCGGGCTCCATGCCTATGATAGGCAATCCGAAACGTGCGCGCAGCTGGCCCGCTGCAGCCGCGGTAGCCGTATTGCAGGCGATGACCAGCGCCTTGGCCCGCTGCCCCAGCAGAAACTCCGCGAGCGATAACGCACGCGCCTGTATCTGCTCAGGACTTTTCGCACCGTAGGGCGCATGCGCCGAGTCGGCGACGTATAACAGCGATTCATGCGGCAATTCCTCACGGATATGCCGCAGTACCGACAGCCCGCCGACGCCGGAATCGAAAACACCGATAGGCGATTGATTCATCAGTGCGCGGACGGGGCTTTGAGCGTGGCGGGTTCGATCTGCACCGTTTGCTCGCCCTCGCCCAGCCACATCAATCCGTCCTGTATCGTGCACTGCAGCTGCATCGAACGCTGCGCCAGACTGGCCAACGCCGAGCCGACCGCCGGGGGCAGATTGATCACCGTCAGGTTTTTCACGCGCTCGAGTTTGGGGCCGACCTGCTGCCACCACAAGGTGGCGCCGTTGCCGCTGTAGGCGTACACCACCACCTGCTCGGCGCGGCCGCTCGCCTTGAGCAGCCGCTTTTCATCAGGCTGCCCAACCTCGACCCAAAGTTTAATGGCGCCGGTCAAATCCTTCTGCCAGATATCCGGCTCATCGGCATCGCTCAACCCCTTGGCAAACGTCAGCGCCTCATCGGCATGCCGCGCGAAAGCCAGTAACCGCACCATCATGCGCTCATCCGTTTCCGAGGGATGCCGCGCGATGGTCAAGCCATGGCTTTGATAATAATGCCTGTCCATATCTGCAATTTGCAGCTCGACTTTGAAAATGGTTGCTTTAAGGGCCATGGGGTATTTTCTGGTTGACTGTCCGCAAAAACGCGGCCGGACATTGTACATTTTTATAGCAAGTTTTTACTTGAACAATGTTCTCGCAGCGTAGCAGCCGGAAACCTTTTACAATCCTGGCATCTGATTCAAGGAGTTCCGCATGGGCAACCGCTTGACCAAAATTTACACTCGCACCGGCGATGACGGCAGCACCGGGCTGGGGGACGGCTCGCGCGCCGGCAAGGAAAGCCCGCGCGTTGCGGCGATGGGCGAAGTCGACGAACTCAACGCCGGCATCGGCGTACTGGCCGCCGAAGCCCTGCCGCAACCGCTGCATGCGCTGCTGACCCGCATCCAGCACGATCTGTTCGACCTCGGCGGGGAATTATGCATTCCGGGGCACAAAATGCTGGATGAGTCCCGCATAACATGGCTGGAGGCGCAGCTGGACGACTTGAACGGCACCCTGCCCCCGCTCAAGGAGTTCATCCTTCCCGGCGGCTCCAGACCGGCGGCGCTGTGCCATCTGGCCCGCACCGTCTGCCGCCGCGCCGAGCGCAGCGTCGTCCATCTGGCACGCGGCGAAGAAGTGGCGCCGGCGGTCAGGCAGTACCTCAACCGGCTGTCGGATTTTCTGTTTGTCCTGGCACGTATCCTCAACCGCGAACTGGGGCATGCCGATGTATTGTGGAAGCGCAGCTAAAGCCTGCCGCCATGAAACATCAATGTCGCCAGAAACTCGTCGCCATGATGCTCGATCTGAACACGGCTCAATCCGGCGTTGCCGACATTGATGCGGTAGACATTGCCGACCGGCAGCCCCAGTGCGTGGGAAAGCATCATGCGGATCACGCCGGCATGGGTCACCACCAGCACATGCTTACCCCGGTGCCGCTCCAGCATCTCGCGCCAGGCCTCCCCCACCCGTGCATGAACTTCGGTTGCGGGCTCCGCACCGGGCGGTGCGCGCGACACCGGGTCGCGCTTGAACTCGAATAGCCGCAAGGGTTCATTGGCGCAAATCTCGGATTGCAATTTACCTTCCCATTCGCCAACGTCGCCCTCCTTCAGCCTGGCATCACGCAGCACGCCCACTCCAAGCCTGTTTCCCAGCGCATCGGCAAACCCGGCGCAACGCATCAACGGCGAGGTCACGATGTGCTGCCAGCCTGAAAAATCGCCCACGGCGCCCCACATCTGCTGCCAGCCTTTCTCGGATAAGGGATCATCTAGGCAGCCGCGATATTTTCTTCCCCCGACCGGCTCTCCGTGCCGAATGAGATCAACAATGGTTATTGCAGGCATTCTGGAATTGTTTTGGCAAAGATTGAGTCAAATGAGGCAGAATAGGGGGTGTAGCGGGTTGCCCCGATTACAAATTTACGCCTCGGCTGCAGTCTGGAATTAGGATACGATAGTCTTGTTAATATTTCTTCATATTGTACAATGGCGCGCCCATCATTAAACACTTCGTCATAAGAAAAATGCTGACCAAATCTATCTCAAGGCTTTGGCTCCGCGCTTGGTCGCTGGTCCTGCTGGAAATGAGCGGTCAGGAAATCGGCTGGCTGCTGCGGCCGCGCGAGCATCTCTCCCTGCTTTCCACCCGCCGCACCACTATCATCGTGACGCGGGTACGTCTGATAGCCGGCCTGTTCGCCGTTTTCACGCCGCTCTGGATTATCGCGGATATCTCGGCTTTTCCGTCCGAAGTATGGCATGGGCTGGCCGCGGCAAGATTGCTGGCGACTGCGGCTTTCGTCGCGATCCTGGTCTCGGCGAAAAGCATGGACAGCATCCATAACGCCTATCGCTCGCTGGCGATGTTGCTGGCGGTGCCGATGCTGTTCTTCCTGTTCTCGTATCAGCATATGGCGCAGTTCGAACTGCACGGCTTCCAGGCCGCATTCAGCACGGGCTACGCTTTCCTGCCGTTCGTAGTGGTGGCCGGACTGTCGATTTTTCCGTTAACACTCATCGAATGCATCTGCTACGCGGCCCCGATGCTGGCTCTGCAAGTTGTCGCCGCCGCATTGCGCTGGCCGGTGCTTGACTGGCCTACGGTTGCGGCCTCCATTTGGCTGCTGATGCTGATTACCGCCGTCTCCGCATTAGCGGGGCTATCGCAGCTTGCGTTCATGATCGTGCTGGTACGCGAGGCCATTCACGATAGCATGACCGGCTGTTTTTCGCGTCACAGCGGCGAAGAATTGCTCGAGTTGCAGTTCATTCTGGCCAAACGCAGCAAAGCCTCCCTCTCCTTGGCATTCATAGACCTCGACCATTTCAAGCAGGTGAACGACACATTCGGCCACGACGCCGGAGATGCGGTGTTGATCAATGCCACCGCTTCCATCCGCGATCACTTGCGGATGGGAGACATGCTGATTCGCTGGGGCGGGGAAGAGTTCTTGCTGATCATGCCCAACACGGATTTCAAGCAGGCACTGGCCGCGTTGAACCGCGTGCGGAAATCCGGCTTTGGCAAGCGCCCGGACGGCACGCCGGTGACCGCAAGCATCGGCCTGGCCGAGCTTTCCCAGCAAGATACCGAGCACTGGCGGGATCTGGTGGAGCTATCAGACAACCGCATGTATCAGGCGAAAGAATCCGGGCGCGACCGCATCGTCGCCGGCAACTAGTCCCTGCCCTCCTCCGTTGGCTTTGAGCCGCACTCGACGTTTGAGGGCATACTGTCGCCATGAACCCGGAAACGCTGCTTGAACTACTAAAGGAGATCGAGAAAGAAGATCCAATCGACTTTTCCGGCCTCCCTTTCGATGGGACCGACTTACGGCAGTTGGCGTGTCTCAATGTTTCGGAACTGATGGGCAGCTGGCCGCAGGACCCGGAGGCGCATGATCGCGACATGGTCATGGCCGCGACCATAGCCAGACTGGTCCTGGAGAACATGGTGCTGCAGATCAGGATAGCTTTGATGGCAAGCGACAGTTAAAACGCTTTCTTTGCTGCCTTTATGTCGATTCCAGACTTCCTACGGAATAAAGCGCCAAATTCGTAAGCTTTGGTACATGCTCCAATTGGATTCTTGGTGCCCAACGAAACACGTCTGTCTTTGCCGCCTGACTGAAGTCTGATGATGCAATTTTTGGCATGGAAGGACCACTTGGCAGTGACGCTTCCACTTTGCAACGCATTGATTTATAATTATTAATTAACAAATGGTGCCGGGAGGGGGACTCGAACCCCCACACCTTGCGGCGGCGGATTTTGAGTCCGCTGCGTCTACCAATTCCGCCATCCCGGCTTGGGAGGCAGCATTATAACGAATTCCGACCCGATTTTGCGTACCGAAGACTTCAATTTTGATCTGCCCGAGGCATTAATCGCCCAGTTTCCGGCAGCGGAGCGTCGTGCCAGCCGCTTATTGCGGCTGGACGGCAACAGCGGCGAGGTGATAGATGCCTGGTTCCGCGATTTGCCGACGCTGCTGGAAGCGGGCGATTTGCTGGTATTCAACGATACCCGCGTGATCAAGGCGCGCCTCACGGGGCGCAGAGAGAGTGGCGGCAAGGTCGAGGCGCTGATCGAACGCATTACCGGCGCCCACGAAGCGCTGGCCCAAGTGCGCGCCTCGCATGCGCCCAAACCGGGAGGACGGCTGATATTCGCCGACTCGGTGGAGGCCGAGATGCTGGAACGCCGGGGAGACATGTTCCTGTTGCGGTTCTTAAGCGAAACGCCGCTGATGGAGATACTCGAACGGCATGGCGCACTGCCGCTGCCTCCGTATATTCAGCACAGCCCGGACCGGTTCGACGAGGACCGCTACCAGACCGTATATGCCCGCGAACCCGGTGCGGTTGCGGCGCCCACCGCCGGGCTGCATTTCGACGAGGCAATGCTGGCGGAACTGGCGGCACATGGCATACGCACCGCGCAGGTGACGCTGCATGTTGGCGCCGGCACATTTCAGCCGGTGCGGGTGGAGCATATCGCCGAGCACCGCATGCACAGCGAGCGTTATCACGTCCCGCAAGCTACCGTGGATGCGATCGCCGAGGCCCGGAAAACAGGCAAGCGGGTGACTGCGGTGGGAACGACCGCGCTGCGCGCATTGGAGAGCGCGGTGCGTAGCGGCGAGATTCAGGCGGGCAGCGGCGACACCGATATTTTTATCACGCCGGGCTATCAGTTCAAGGTGGTGGAGCGCCTGCTCACCAATTTCCACTTGCCGAAAAGCACGTTGCTGATGTTGGTGTCGGCTTTTGCCGGCATGGACAATACCCGGCGCGCCTACCGGCATGCCGTCGGCCAGCGCTACCGGTTTTTCAGCTATGGGGATGCGATGTTGATCGAGCGCAAGAAGCCGCTATGAAAACTACCGTGCTCGCTACATTTTCATTAACCGCTTCAAGAGATAATCCGCTGCCTCGTCGATACCGCCGGGCGCAACCCGCGGTCCGGCCGCCTCCCACAAACCATCCAGCGCGGCCTGCAATTCCCCGGCCTCGAAACGCTGCCGGCTTATTTCGGCGCAGCGGCCATGCCGCGACAGCCATTCCACCAGGCAATGCTCTTCCGGCCAATCGTGCCGGCTGACGTAGAGCACCGGCACGCCATTGCATGCGGCCTCGGCAAAACTGCCGTAGCCGGGCTTGCAGATAAAGGCATCGCAGCTGCACAACACATCGATGAAATCCATCCCCAGCGACTCCAGCACGGCGATGTCCGGCCGTGCCGCCCGCCAATCCGCGGGCACCAGCCAGCGCACACCCGGCAAAACCGGCCAGGAGGCAACAGGCAACTGCGTGGCAATGCCGCCCATGCTGACCAGCACCAGTTTTTCGTCCTGCTCCAGGCCCAGGCGCCGGCTGATCTCCCCGCGGCAATTGCCGCCGAGACGGGCAATCGGGCCGATAGCCCGCACATGATCCAGGCTGGGCATATCCATGCCCGGGGTAACGCGCAAGAAGGTATCCGCAGCGCGATAAGCGTCGTGCATCTGGCCAAGGATTTCCGCCGCGCCCGGCAGGCTTCCGCAATAATGGCAAAAAATATCCATCCAGTTGAGCGAGCACATCGCAGCGCTCTTCACCCCCGCCAGCCTGGCCGCTGCCAGCGGCAGGTAGGCGATGTTGGACAGCACCCAATCCGGCTTGAGACGGCTTATGCGCGCCGCCTCGTGCTCGACCCTGGCATGCCAGCCATGATGGAACTCGCGGTAGGCTGCCAGACTCTGATCTGCCAGCACATCCAGCGCGGAAGCCATCACCATGCCAAAATCGGCGGCGTCGCCGATATGATCGAATACTCCATGAATACGCGCGCGCAGATGCGCCGCCGGCACGCTGCTGCAGATCGTGAGTCGCAGTTCCGGCAGCAGTGCGCGTAACCGGTCGAGCACGGGCGCGGTTTGTGCGACATGGCCAAAGCCGTGGCCGGATATATAAACCAGCAGATGAGGAGGGCGTTCGGGCATGAAAGGTCTTTACAGGTTGGGCAATTTTCTTACAATGGCCGGCTATCCAGGAGAATTCAGCAAATTCATGACACCGCAAATCGGATCAATCATTACCGTCGGCCTGCTGTTCGGCGCCATCCATGCAGCCCAGGCGGCGGTGCTGCCGGAAGCGGCGGAAAGCACAAAGCTCGTGCTGGCCAAAAAGCCTACCACGCGCCCGATGGGGGTCGCTTACGTCCCGCATTATAAACGCTACTATGTTGCCGATGGCGGACTGGGAGCGGTAGAGGACGGCCTCAGCCTGCCGATGTCGAAATCCGAAGTGCACGTGTTCAGCGCCGACGGGACTTATCTCCAGTCGGAAAAACCCGGGCTGGACAACCGGGCGATCTATTTCAACCCCAACAGCCACCGGCTGGAAGCCGTCACCTACAACGTTTCCAGCGATGCCGGATTTACGCCGAGCGCGGGCATCCATACCGTGGAACTGGACGACAAGGGCGCCTTGACGCGCGACCGCAACCAGGTTTCCAACGTCAATCCGGCGTTTGGCGAGGCGGCCACCATGCCAAGCTTCGATCCGGCGGGAAATCGCTATTTCGCCAAGCAAACGCGCAGCGATAAAGTCTGGGTCGTCAAGCTGGACAGCCGGGACAAGATCGCAGAAATCAAGCTCGACCTGGCCGCCGCCGGCGTCCAGTTTGACGATATCAGCGATCATTATGTCGCCTGGACCGGCATTCCCGCGGAAGAACTGGCGGTATTGGATGTCGATCACAAAGCCGTGCTGGTGTTCGACCAGGGCGGCAAGTTCGTCGGTCGCAGCCAGCTGCCGCCCACCATCAAACTGAGGGCACAGAACCACTACACCGGCTTGGGCTATGCCAACGGCCTGTTTTTCGTTTACACCGAAACCGAGGGAGAGTTTGGCACTTATTACGGCTTCCATATCTCGGATCAGACTCAATAAAGGATACAGACATTAAACCTAGGCATCAGCAAGCACAGCACCGGTAAATTCAGCCGCCAAAAAGCAAAAACCGCCCGCAGGCGGTTTTTGTCTGGCGCATTGAGAAAGTCCGGCTATTTGCTCAACGCTCCCGAGAGTTTGCCCGAAAGCATCCCGAAAATAGCCCCAATAACATAAGACACGGCGAGCAGAATTAATGGGTTGGCAAAACCGACTGTAGTCAAGCTGTGCAAAGGCCCACCCGCATCCGTCGTTGGTGTTTGCAGAGAGTAAGCCACTGTCGCAGCATAGCCATAAACCTGGGCTGGAACCACTGAAAGCAGGTCAATGCTCGCAACAATCACCAAGAAGAATACCGTGACCGCAACTACGATTGCAGGCCATAGCGGTGCCGGTAGCGGCACCGAAACATTGACGATAAGCATCAAGGCAACCCAGGCAAGCACGGCACCATAAATAGTACCGGCAATGGTTTTATTTAATGCCGCTGCATCACCACCCGTATGAAAGTAACATCCCCAGGCAATAAAACCTGCCCAAACCAGAACAAAACCAGCCAGCGGGCCCAATGCCAGAAAAGCCCATACGCCTCCGAGCAAAGCGATACTCACAGATAGTGCCGTTAACTTAGACATACACATCCTCCCTCGTTTTTTAGATTGATGGAATGGCAGCAGACACGGGGATGAGTATGGCGGGGATGGGTCTTGGTGCCCACTTGACAAGCCTCCCGATCTCATCAAGTCCACCGGGGACGATAGTAGACCGGAAAATCCTGAAACGCAATCAAAATGCACAAGGATGGTGCAAAGAGGATGGGGTTATAACGCCCGATAAGCCCAGTAGCGACGCCATGCACCCACCACCATATTGGGGTACTCCGCCTGCCCCAGACTGCCGTTGTAGCGCCCCAGAGCCCGGTACAGGTCACCTTTTTCGATATCCAGGTAATAGCGCAGGATGGTGCAGCCGTAGCGCAGATTGATGCGTAGGTGGAACAGGTTCTGCTCTGGCGTTCCGATCTGGTTCACCCAGAACGGCATTACCTGCATGAACCCACGTGCGCCGACCGAAGAAACGGCGTACTTGCCGAAGCCGCTTTCCACCTGGATCAATCCCAGCACCAGTTGCGGGTCGAGCCCGGCACGCGTGGCTTCGTAGTGCACGGTTTTGAGAAAACTGAGGCGGAATTCCTTGTCCGGGATGCGCGTTTGCAAACGGTGCGACATCTCGGTGAGCCAGGCATAGGCTTCGGTTTCCGATTTGAACATCAGCCGGGGGGCGGCGGTGTCGGACACCGATTTCTGCATTACTGCGCGCACGCTGGCGGACAGCGGTTCCTCCCGCTGTCCGCCAGCCAGTGCCAACGCTGGCCAGAGCAACAGCAGCAGTATCAGTCGCCACATATGATCGAGGCCAGGAAACCTGCTACTTCGCCGAGTGCCACATTCCGCATTTCGCCCCCGTTGCGGGCCTGGTATTCGACCTGCCCGTCCTTCAGCCCGCGTTCGCCTATGGTAATACGGTGCGGAATACCGATCAATTCCAGGTCGGCGAACATCACGCCCGGCCGTTCGCCGCGGTCGTCCAGTAGCACGTCGATGCCGGCGGCCTGCAATTCGTCATGCAGTTTCAACGCGGATTCACGCACGGCATCGCTGCGGTCGAAGCCGATGGCCGCGATCGCCACCGCGAACGGGGCGATCGACGCCGGGAAAATAATGCCGCGCTCATCAAAGCCCTGCTCGATCGCGGCGCCGACGATACGCGACACGCCGATGCCGTAGCAGCCCATTTCCATCACCTGGTGCTGGCCGTTTTCGTCGAGATAGCTTGCTTCCATTGCCTGCGAATATTTGTTGCCGAGCTGGAAAATATGGCCGACTTCGATACCGCGGCAGATGTCGAGGCTGCCTTTGCCGTCCGGGCTGGGGTCGCCGGCGACGACATTGCGGATGTCCGCCACTTGCGGCGGTATCGGCAGATCGCGGCCAAAATTGACTCCGGTCAAATGATAGCCTTCCTCGTTGGCGCCACAGACGAAATCGCTCATCGCGAGCACGGCATGGTCGGCGATGATGTTTACATCGGCGCCGACCGGGCCGATATAGCCGGCCTTGCCGCCCATGTATTGCTGGATTTCCTCGGGCGTGGCGAAACGGAAGGGATCAAGGATTTTCTGGGCTTTCACTTCGTTCAACTCGTGATCGCCGCGCAGCAGCAGCATGTAGAACGCATCGTCGTGCATCACGGCGATAGCCTTGACGGTTCTCTCCGCACCCAGTTGGAGAAACTCGCTGACCTCGGTGATGCTCTTCTTGCCCGGCGTCGCGACTTTCTCCATGGTTTGCGTCGCGTCGGCGCGGGGAGCCACCGGCGCCAGCGCCTCGGCCAATTCGACGTTGGCGGCATAGTCCGAATCCGGGCAGAAGGCGATCGCGTCTTCGCCGGAATCCGCCAGCACGTGGAACTCATGCGAGCCGGTGCCGCCGATGGCGCCGGTATCGGCGCGCACGGCGCGGAACTTGAGCCCCAAGCGATTGAATATATCGCTGTAAGCCTGATACATCACCTCGTAGGTCTGCTCCAGCGAAGCCTTGTCGACGTGGAAGGAATAGGCGTCCTTCATCACGAACTCGCGCGCGCGCATCACGCCGTAACGCGGACGGATTTCGTCGCGAAACTTGGTCTGGATCTGGTAGAAATTAAGCGGCAATTGCTTATAGGAACGGATTTCCTTGCGCGCGATATCGGTGATCACTTCCTCGTGCGTGGGACCGAAGCAGAAATCGCGCTCGTGCCTGTCCTTGATCTTGAGCATCTGCGGGCCGAACACTTCCCAGCGCCCGGTTTCCTGCCACAGTTCAGCCGGCGTGACGGCGGGCATCAAGAGTTCCAGCGCACCGGCCTTATTCATCTCCTCGCGCACGATGGCTTCCACCTTGCGCAGCACGCGCAATCCCAATGGCATCCACGAATAGAGGCCGGAACCCAGGCGCTTGATCAACCCGGCACGCAGCATCAGGCGGTGCGACACCAGTTCGGCTTCGGCGGGGGCTTCTTTAAGGGTAGACAGGAAAAACTGGCTGACGCGCATTTGGCTGACTTTCTGATAGCTCGTTAAGGCGCGGAATTTTATAGGAATTGCAGCGCTGCGTCAGTAATGCCGATCAAGTCGGCTTGCGATTTCGCCGGCGGCGGTCCAGCCACCAGGCCAGAATCGGCAGCAGCAGGATGCCGCCGGGCATGATCGCGGGAACCAGATAAGGGCTGAGGCCCGCCAACGTGTGCAAGTGATGCTGGATGGCGAGCTTGTCTTCCACCGTCCACGGCTGGCCGTTGCGCGGCTTCATCAGCAGCGGCATGAAGCCGCGCATTTCCGCTGCCGCGGACAGAATGCGTTGACGTTCCCGCTCGTGCGATGCGCGGATGACCGCCAGGAAATAGGCCATCAGTGCGCCGCAGTGGGCCGGACGCCAGCCGTTTTGCCAGACTTCCAGCGGCACGCCACCGCCGGCACGCCGTTGTCAAAGAACCAGAAATCCACAGCATACAGTTCGTCGCTGGGGATGTCGCGGGTCGCCGCGATGGAATGTCGGCCGAAAATCAGGAAGCCGCCGCGGGCCTTGGTGTCTTCGGCATGGCGAAACCGCAGCAAGCCAATCGCCTGCCGCCCCGGCTCGGCGGTTTCCGGCAACGGATTGAAAAATCCCGCACCCGCTGCCGCTCGCCGTTGCAAAACTGGAACTTTCCTATTATAGGCTTCTTCCTTCAACACCCTCGTCATAGTCGGCGCATCGACCCAGGTGAATGAAGGCAGTACCAAGCTATAAAAGCTATAAAATAATGGGCGCATCGGCAAGCTCGTTGGGGTTGTCGTTGTCGTCTGCCGGAAAGTGCTGCCGCAGCAGTGCGGTAATTGCCTGAATCCCTTCAGCGACGCCCAGTTCGAACTCCCGCGCACGGAAGCGCATTTCCATTTGCCGGCACACCGATTGCCATGCCTGCTCGCCCACTTTCGCATGAATGCCGCGATCGGCGACGATTTCCACAACATGCTCCGCCAGCAGCAGATAAATCAGCACGCCGGTATTGTGTTCGGTGTCCCATACCCGCAGCCGGGAAAACACCTCCACCGCGCGCTGGCGTGCCGTCAGGCCGCGCAGCAGGTCGAGCCAGGGCAGCGCCGACTCGACGGCGAAACGCAGTTCACCGCGATGGGTATGCTCGCTGTCGGCGATTGCAGCCTCTATGCGCTGTAACGCCGCTCTGGAAAAACAGCGCCGCACTTGCCAGGGAGCGCTGAAAAGATGTTTGAGTATGCGCATGATTACCATCTCCCCGAGGCGCCGCCGCCACCGAAACCGCCCCCTCCTCCGCCGAATCCCCCACCACCACCGCTGCCGAATCCTCCTCCGCCCAAGCCGCCAAAGCCACGCCCGCCTCCCAGTGTCATGAAGAAAGCAGCCGCGGCCAGCACCAGCGCGAACACTAGCCCGGCCCCCAGCATCCAGACGACAAAGCCGACCAGCCCACCGGCCGCCACCCCACCGAGAAAGTTGCCCAACACCGCGCGCAAAATGGCACCGGCGACGATGGCGACGAAGAACAGTACCGGGAAATACTGGTCCAGCCTAGCGGGCGAACGGCTGCGCCTGGGTTCGGGTAAAGGCTCCCCCTGGATTACGTTGAGAATACCGTCTACGCCGGCAGACAAGCCGTCGTAAAAATCGCCCCGCTTGAAGCGCGGCAGGATGATTTCCTCGATGATACGCTTGGAGGTGGCGTCGTTGAGCGCGCCTTCCAGGCCATAGCCGACCTCGATGCGCAGCGCGCGGTCGTCTTTCGCCACCAGCAGCAGCGCGCCGTCGTCCACCCCCTTGCGCCCCAGTTTCCATTGTTCCGCGACGCGGATGCCGTACTGTTCTATGGTTTCCGGCTGCGTCGTCGGCACGATCAGCACCGCGACCTGGCTGCCTTTCTGCGCCTCGAACGCTTGCAGCCGCGATTCCAGCGCCGAGCGCTGCTGCGCGCTCAGCGTGCCGGTAAGGTCGGTCACCCGCGCCTTTAATGGCGGGACTTCGGCATCGGCCTGCGCCATGAACGGCAGCAGGCACAACAGGCAAAGAGCAAGCCAGCGACGCACGTCAGCGCTTACTTGCTGCCGAAATCGACCTTGGGCGCGGTCGAGATCGCTTTCTCGTCTTCAACCGTGAACGAGGGCTTGGGCTTGTAGCCGAATATCATCGCCGTCAGGTTGCTGGGGAAGGAGCGCACCGCGACGTTATATTCCTGCACCGCCTTGATGTAGCGGTTGCGCGCCACGGTGATACGGTTTTCGGTGCCTTCCAGTTGCGCCTGCAGATCACGGAACGAGGCGTCGGCCTTGAGCTGCGGATAGTTCTCGGACACCACCAGCAAACGCGACAAGGCCGAAGTCAGCTGCCGCTGCGCCGCCTGGAACCTGGCGAATGCCTGCTCGTCATTGACCAGTTCTGGAGTTGCCTGGATGCTGCCGACCTTGGATCGCGCCAGTGTCACTTCCTCCAGCACTTCTTTTTCATGAGCAGCATAACCCTTGACGGTGTTCACCAGGTTGGGCACCAGGTCGGCGCGGCGCTGGTACTGGTTGAGCACTTCCGCCCAACTGGCCTTGACCTGCTCGTCCGCGCTCTGAAAGGTGTTGTAGCCACAGCCGGAGAGTGCCAGCATGGCTAACAGGATCAATGCCGTAAAAATCTTGCGCATGGTTCGCTCCTTATAAAGTCGTTCACGACGAAGATGCGGCCGCCGCGGCGGATTGCAAGTCCCGCATCGTAGCACGGGCAAAACACAGATCTTCCCACGCTTTGGCCTTGTCCGGCATATTGCGCAGCAAATAAGCGGGGTGATAGGTCACGATCAGCGGCACGCCGTGATAATCGTGCAGCTTGCCGCGCAGCGCGGCAATCGATTGCTCGCCACCCAACAGCGACTGCGCGGCGAACTTGCCCAAGGCGACGATCAGCCTGGGCTTGATCAGCTCCACCTGGCGCTTGAGGAAAGGGTCGCATTGGACCACCTCCTCGCCGTGCGGGTCGCGGTTTTGCGGTGGACGGCACTTGAGCACGTTGGCGATGTAGACGTTCTCGCCGCGCTTGAGCTGGATCGCCGCCAGCATGTTGTCCAGCAGCTGCCCAGCCTGGCCGACGAAAGGCTCGCCGCGCCTGTCCTCCTCCGCGCCCGGCGCCTCGCCGACGAACAGCCACTCGGCGTGCTCGTCGCCAATGCCAAATACGGTCCGGGTGCGGGTTTGCGCCAGCCGGCAGGCTTCGCAGCCGGCCACCACCTGTTTGAGTTCATCCCAGCCCATTTGCCGGATGAGTTCGCGGCGAGCCGGCGCCGCACCGGCGGTCTCACCGTCATTGCCGGCCTCCCCGGCCCGCGCTGCGGCAGGCAGCACTTCCGGCGCTTGCATTGCGGCCGGCTCCGCCTGCGCAGCTTGACGCAACCGCCAGGCCGGCAGCAGTTCCAGCTCGCGCAGCATGTCCGCCCGGGTCAGGCTCACAATGCCAGCCCCATCAGAACCGCGTCCTCGCGTCCGTTGGCGGCGGGATAATAGCCTTTACGCACCGAAAATTCATTGAAGCCCATGCTTTCGTATAACGCCAGCGCCGATTTATTGGATGGCCGCACTTCCAGAAACATCATCTGCCCATTGTAGCCGCGCGCCACGCCGATGACATGCTCCAGCAGGCACCGCCCCCAGCCGTGGCCATGGCATGCCCGCGCGATGCTGATGTTGAGCAGATGCGCCTCGTCCAGCACCATCATCAGCACCGCGTAGCCGACCAGCTTGCCTTCGTGCTCGCACACCCAGCAGCTGTAGCCCGCTTTCAGCGAATCGGAAAAATTGCCGCGGGTCCACGGGTAAGGGTAAATCTCCGGCTCGATTGCCATGACGGCATCCAGATCGGATTTTTTCATCGGGCGGTAAGTCACGGCCGGCTTGAGCAGCGCGTTCATTTCGCCACCTCGCGTTCGCGCGTTGTCAGCGCCACCTTGTTACGGATATACAGCGGCGCGGCTTCAAACGGGGCGCGGCCTTCGTTGCGAGCGAATCGCGGTGCGGCAAGCTCGGCCATATGGCGCGCCAGCGGAAACGCTTGCGGAATTCTGGTTGCGACCTGTGCGCCGTAAAGCTCATCCAGCGCGCTGCCGAAACGATCCCAGCCGCTGCCTATCGCGCACCAGCCGTCGCCTTCCAGCGCCGGTACCTGCGCCGGCGGGTACAGGCCGGGCGGCAGCACGGCCTGCCAGGCGCCGCCGCCGAGCCGATAGGCGGCGTGGTAAACCTCGTTCATGCGCGCATCGAGGCAGGCGATCACTTTCTCCCGCGCCGCCTGCTGGGCCAACGCCTCCAGCGTGCATACCCCGAGCACCGGCAAGCCGGCGCCGAATGCCAGCCCCTGCGCCACGCCGCAGCCGATGCGCAGGCCGGTGAACGATCCCGGCCCTTCGCCGAAGGCGATGCCGTCGAGATCGGCGAGCTTCCAGCCGGCCTCGGCCAGCAACTCTCCCAGCAGCGGCAACACTAACTCGGAATGCTTCTGCCCGGCCAAGAGCTCGCGCACGGACACCTCGCCGTCGTGCCACAGCGCGAGCGAGAGATATTCGGTCGAAGTATCGAAAGTGAGAAGCTTCATTGCAGAATTCGGGAAAAACGCTATTTTGCCATACGCCGCGCAAATGGCCTTGTTTGCGCTATAGCTCGCGCACTATGGCTCGCTTGTTATGGCTCGCTCACCTTGCCGCGCATCGCTTTGATGCTGCCGCGCCGCAGCTTGCTTTCGACACGCCTTTTCTGCGAACCCAAAGTCGGCCTGGTCTGCCTGCGCACGCGTGGCGGCCGCGCCACGCTATCGACCAGTTCGTGCAGCCGGATGACCGCATCCTGCAGGTTCAGCTCCCGGCTGCGAAAGCGCTGGGCCTTGATAATGACGATGCCATCGGCGGTAATGCGTTGATCGCGCAGCGCTAGCAGCCTTTCCTTAACGCTTTCCGACAAGGATGAAGTGCGGATATTGAAGCGCAAATGTACCGCGCTGGACACCTTGTTGACGTTCTGCCCGCCCGCCCCTTGCGCACGCACTGCGGTGATTTCGATTTCGCCGTCGGGAATGAGGATGTGGTTGGGCATGGCAGAAATAAAAATGCCGGGAATCCCGGCATTCTGGTTTCAGTCGAATCTCGCCATTTCCATTTGGCGCTGCTCCAGCACCTGCAGCAGCTGATGCCTGCGTTCATCCGACATCGAAGGCCAGGCCTTGATTTCTTCGGACGTACGAAAGCAGCTTTCGCACATTCCGGAGCGGACATTGATGCGGCAAATGCCGTTGCAGGGAGAAAGTATGGTGGGCATGGCGCGATCCTTTATGAAATAAAACACGCCTCCCTCACGCAACAACCATGCCCGACAATACCATCCGAATCAGGCCAACTGGCCGTGGCACTGCTTGTATTTTTTGCCGGAACCGCACGGGCACGGGTCGTTGCGTCCGACCTTGATGCCGTGGCGCTCGAACGGAATGGGCGGCTGGGCGGCAGCTGCTTCATCGCCGCCCGCCAGAGCTTCGTCGAAATCGGCGTGCTGGTAGCGCACGTTTTCCAGCTCCGCCGGCTTGTCGACGGCTTGCACGTCTTCTTCACCTTGCAGTTGAACCAGCATCGTCACCTGCGTCACCTCGCGCTTGACAGTGTCGAGCAGCATTGCAAACAGCTCGAACGCTTCGCGCTTGTATTCCTGCTTGGGGTTCTTCTGCGCGTAGGAGCGCAGGTGGATGCCCTGGCGCAGATGATCCAGCGCGGCCAGGTGCTCGCGCCAATGGTTGTCCAGGCTTTGCAGCATGATCGCGCGCTCGAAATGGCGCATCACGTCGCCGCCGGCCTCCTCCACCTTGGCCTGGTACTGCGCTTCGGCCGCCTGGTTGATGCGATCGAGCAGGGTTTCCTCGTGCAGGTCCGGCTCTTGCTCCAGCCATTCGCCGATCGGCAGTTGCAGGCCGACTTCCGTTTCCAGGGTTTTCCCCAGCCCGATCACATCCCACTGCTCCTCCAGGCTGCCCGGCGGAATATGCTGCGCGAAAAAGTCGGCAATCACGTCGCGGCGCATCGCGGCGATGGTTTCGGCGACATCGGTGGCCTCCAGCAGTTCGTTGCGCTGCTGGTAGATCACCTTGCGCTGGTCGTTGGCGACATCGTCGTATTCCAGCAACTGCTTACGGATATCGAAGTTACGGCCTTCCACCTTGCGCTGGGCGTTTTCAATCGCGCGCGTGACCCACGGATGTTCGATGGCCTCGCCTTCCGGCATATTCAGGCGATCCATGATCGCGGCTACGCGGTCCGAGGCGAAAATGCGCAGCAGCGAATCTTCCAATGAGAGATAGAAGCGGCTGGAGCCGGGGTCGCCCTGACGTCCGGAACGGCCGCGCAACTGGTTGTCGACACGACGCGATTCGTGGCGTTCGGTACCGACGATATGCAGGCCGCCGGCGGCGACCACTGCGGCATGCAGCTTCTGCCATTCGGCCTTGATCTCGGCGATGCGCGCGCTTTTCTGTTCGGCAGACAGGGTCTCGTCGGCATGCACGGCGGCGATTCCCGGCTCCGGGTTGCCACCCAGCACGATATCGGTACCGCGGCCCGCCATATTGGTAGCGATGGTAATCATCTGCGGCCGGCCGGCCTGCACGATGATGTGCGCCTCGCGTTCGTGCTGCTTGGCATTCAACACCTGATGCGCAAGCTTGGCCTGGTCCAGCATCGCCGACAGCAGTTCGGAATTCTCGATCGAGGTGGTACCGACCAGCACCGGCTGTCCGCGCTGCTGGCAATCCTGAATATCCTCCAGCACCGCCTGGTATTTTTCCTTGGCGCTGCGGTACACCTTGTCCATCTGGTCATTACGCTGCGTCGGCCTATGGGTCGGGATCACCACCGTTTCCAGGCCGTAGATGTGATTGAATTCGAAGGCTTCGGTATCGGCGGTGCCGGTCATGCCGGATAACCGGGCATACATGCGGAAATAGTTCTGGAAGGTGATCGACGCCAGCGTCTGGTTTTCTTTCTGGATCGGCACGCCTTCCTTGGCTTCCACTGCCTGGTGCAGGCCGTCCGACCAGCGGCGGCCGGTCATCATGCGCCCGGTGAACTCGTCGACGATGACGATTTCGCCGTCCTTCACTACGTAATGCTGGTCGCGGTGAAACAGCGAATGCGCACGCAACGAGGCGTACAGGTGATGCACCAGCGAAATGTTGGCGGCGTCGTACAGGCTGCTGCCCTCGGGCAACAAACCGGCCGCGGTCAGTATCGCTTCGGCATGCTCGTGGCCGGCTTCGGACAGCAACACCTGGTTGGACTTCTCGTCGACCCAGAAGTCGCCTTCGCCGTCCTCCGCCTCCTGCTTGGTAAGCTGCGGCACCAAGGCGTTGATTCTGGTATACAGGTCGATGCTGTCGTCGGCCTGGCCGGAAATGATCAGCGGCGTGCGCGCCTCGTCGATCAGGATGGAGTCCACTTCGTCGACAATCGCGAAGTTGAGGCCGCGCTGCACGCGTTCACCTGGCGAATACACCATGTTGTCGCGCAGGTAGTCGAAGCCGTATTCGTTGTTGGTGCCGTAGGTGATGTCCGCGGCATAGGCTTGCTGCTTGGCGTCGTGATCCATTTGCGACATATTAATGCCGTACGACAGGCCGAGAAAGTTGTACAGCCGGCCCATCCAGGTCGCGTCGCGCGAGGCCAGGTAATCGTTCACCGTCACCACGTGCACGCCCTTGCCGGACAGCGCATTGAGGTAGGCCGGCAACGTCGCCACCAGCGTCTTGCCTTCGCCGGTGCGCATTTCGGCGATCTTGCCGTAGTGCAGCACCATGCCGCCGATCAGCTGCACGTCGAAATGGCGCATCTCGAACACGCGTTTGCCGGCTTCGCGCACCACGGCGAAGGCTTCCGGCAGCAGATCGTCCAGCGTCTCGCCGGCCTGGTAGCGCTGCCTGAACTCGTCGGTCTTGGCGCGCAGCTCTTCGTCCGAGAGCGCCTGCATCGCCGGCTCCAGCGCATTGATCTGCGCCACCGTGCGGGAATATTGCTTGATCAGCCGCTCATTGCGGCTGCCGAAAATTTTCTTGACCAGATTGGGGAACATAGAAAGGAACGCTTGACCTCCCGATGGGAGGCTCGAATAAAGATTAAAAATCTAGCTCTGATTGGATGTCAAATATCTGCGCGGGTCCAGTGCCATACCGTTAAGCCGTACCTCGAAGTGCAGATGGGCTCCGGTGGAACGTCCGGTGTTGCCGACCTCGGCGATCAGCTGGCCTTTTTCCACGCGCTGCCCCGGTTTTACCAGCATGTGCGAGGTATGGGCATAACGCGTTTCCACCCCGGAGCCGTGATCGATCTTAACGATGTTACCATAATCCGGCGTATGTTCGGCAGCGGTCACTATCCCGGAGGCTGCGGCATAGATCGGCGAACCGGCCTCGGCCATGAAATCCAGTCCTTCGTGGAACGCCATCTGCCCGGTGAACGGATCGACGCGCCAGCCAAAACTGGATGAATTGTAGGCCGCGCTTACCGGCCGTGTGCTGGGCAGGGTGTTCTTCTTCAGGCTTTGCTGCAAGAGCAGGGCTTCCAGCGCGCCGTAGCGGTCGGATTTCTGCTGCAACTCGTCAATCAGCGCCGTCATCTGGTGCCTGATATCCTCTTCGCCGAGGTCATAAGGCCGCGCAATCGGGCCACCCTGGCCGGGCGTAACGTCCAGGTCTTTCTCCTTGACGCCGGCCAGCCTGGCGAGACGCTCGCCCAACGCATCCAGCCGCATCACCCGTGCCTGGATCTGGCCCAGCTGAATCGCCAGCGCATTGATGTTCTCCTGACGGTCGTCCTGCTTGAGGCCGAATTTGGCCGGCAGCAGCGCGGCCGGATTGACCGCTTTGAGTACGGCATTGCCCTGTGGCAGAATGAACGGCAATATCAGCAACGGCGGCACCATCACCAATGCGGCAAGCAGCGATAGCGCCTGCCACCGGTTCAGCATCCTGGGCCTGGCCATACTGTTCGAGACGATAATAATGTTCATTTTTGTGTCTTCCCTGCTTTGCGTTTCTCTGCTTTTTATGGACCTGCCCGCTGCTTGCCGGCAGGGAGCGAGTCTTGCATGCGGCAGTTGAACACGCTTTTCGGCGCCGCGCCGGAACTCAAGACTCTGACAGCGCGCGCTGAAAAAGTCATCGCATTGCAAAAAATCTGGGAGGCCGTTGCGCCCCCCCCGCTAGACAAACACAGCCACGTCGGCCTGCTGCACGACGGCCAGCTCAACGTCTACGCGCGCAGCAGCGCGGTTGCCGCCAAACTCAAAATGCAATTGACCGGACTGGTCAAGAAACTGCAAAACCAAGGGGTGGAAGTTACTTCAATTCGCGTGGAAGTGCAAGTTGCCTCGCTTCCCC
>NZ_DASXVH010000060.1:0-11241 GCF_036504375.1 Novimethylophilus sp. | reverse complement strand
GGTCAGCGGCCGCGCCATCGGCCAGAAAATCGGCCAGGGCCCGGTGCGCATCATCGAAAGCGCCAGGGAAATGCTGCGCGTGCAGGCCGGCGACATCCTGGTCACCGACATGACCGACCCGGACTGGGAGCCGGTGATGAAAAAGGCTTCCGCGATCGTCACCAATCGCGGCGGACGCACCTGCCACGCAGCGATCATCGCCCGCGAACTGGGCATTCCGGCGGTAGTCGGCTGCGGCGACGCCACCGAGAACCTGACCGAGAATGACACGGTCACCGTCTCCTGCGCCGAGGGCGATACCGGCTACGTCTACAAAGGCGCGCTGGAATACGAGGTGGCCACTTCCAATCTGACGCAAATGCCGACGCTGCCGACCAAGATCATGATGAATGTCGGCAACCCGGACCTGGCGTTCAGCTTCGCGCAGCTGCCCAATGCGGGCGTCGGGCTGGCGCGGCTGGAGTTCGTCATCAACAACATGATAGGCGTGCATCCCAAAGCCATCCTGGAATTCGAGAAAACACGCCCCAGCGTCTTTGAGGAAATCGTGCGCCGTTCGCGCGGCTATGCCAGCCCGCGCGATTTTTATATCGAAAAGCTGGCCGAGGGCGTAGCCACACTGGGCGCCGCATTCTGGCCCAAACCGGTGATCGTGCGCATGTCCGACTTCAAGTCCAACGAATACAAAAAACTGATCGGCGGCGACATTTACGAGCCGGATGAAGAAAACCCCATGCTGGGCTTTCGCGGCGCCTCGCGCTATGCCTCGGAAACGTTCATCGAGTGCTTCGAGCTGGAATGCATCGCGATGCGCAAGGTGCGCGACGAGATCGGCCTGACCAACGTCGAGCTGATGATCCCGTTCGTGCGCACCGTGGAAGAAGCCCGGGCCGTGGTCGAGGTACTGGCGCGCTTTGGCCTGAAACGCGGCGAGAACGGCTTGCGGCTGATCATGATGTGCGAAATTCCTTCCAATGCGCTGCTGGCCGAGCAGTTCCTCGAACTGTTCGACGGTTTCTCCATCGGCTCCAACGATCTGACGCAACTCACTCTGGGGCTGGACCGCGACTCCGCGCTGGTAGCCGCGGCTTTCGACGAGCGCAACCCGGCGGTGAAAGCATTGCTGTCGATGGCGATCGCATCTTGCCTGCGGCTGGGTAAATACGTCGGCATCTGCGGTCAGGGGCCCTCGGATCACCCCGACCTTGCGGAATGGCTGATGGCGCAGGGCATATCCTCCATTTCGCTCAATCCGGACACGGTGGTTGCCACTTGGGAACGGCTGGGGGCATCGGCATAGCATCGCCGCGTTCGTCGCGCCGCCACATCCGCAGCAAGGAATCGGAATGGAATCCTCTACCGCTCTCGAACTCGCCAAGCACACGCTGCTGCTGATCGGCATCGTCCTCGCCACCGGCACGTTTTCCGGCCTGCTGGCACGGCTGGTGCGCGTACCGGACGTAGTGGTATTTCTGCTGATCGGCATGCTGCTGGGCCCGCAAATCACCGGGCTGGTGAACCTCAAGGCAGACTCCGCCCTCAACCAGCTGATTCTGGTCTTCGGTTCCAGCTACATCCTGTTCGACGGCGGCGCGTCGATCCGGTTCAAGGTGCTGAAAGAAGTCTGGATCAGCGTCGTCGCGCTTGCCACCATAGGCGTACTGATCACGGCTGCGATCACCGGTGCCGCCGCTTATTACATTCTCGGCGTTCCGGTCATCGTCGCTTTGCTATTGGGCGCAACTCTGTCCTCTACCGACCCGGCGACCTTGGTGCCGGTGTTCAAGCAGATCCGCATCAAGGATAGAGTCGCGCAGACAGTGATGAGCGAGTCCGCATTCAACGATGCGATGGGCGCGATCCTCACCTTCACCGTGCTGGCGATAGCACTGCGCACAGGCGAGTTTTCCGTCGGCCATGCGCTGGCCGATCTGGCCAAACAATCGCTGCTGGGCATCGTGATCGGCGGCGTGCTCGGCTATCTGGCCGCAGTGCTGATCGCCCACGAAAAGTTCGGCTTTCTGACCGAATACGCGCCGGTAGTCACGCTGATGGCAGTCATCGGTGCCTACATGGGCGCCGACGGCTTGAACTCCAGCGGCTACATGGCAGTGTTCGTGTTCGGCATCATGCTGGGCAACCAGCAATCGCTCGGCTTTGCCATCGCCGAGCGCGATGAAGCGCAACTCGAAGACTTCGTGCTGATCACGGCATTGGTGATGCGCATGTTCATTTTCATCCTGCTCGGTTCGCAGGTGGATTTTGGCCTGATGAACCAGTACCTGGCGGGCGGCGTGGCCGTGGTCACCCTATTCATGCTGGTCGCGCGGCCGGCCACGGTGTTTCTCTGCGCGCTGCCGGACCGTCGCGCCAGGTGGAGCTTCAAGGAGATGCTGTTCATGTGCTGGACGCGCGAAACCGGCGTGATTCCCGGCGCATTGGCAGGCCTCTTGCTGGGCATGAAAGCCCCAGGCGCGAAAATGATCGCCTCGGTGACCTTTATCGCTATACTGATGACTATCCTGATCCAGGCCACCACCACCAAATGGCTGGCGAAAAAACTGGATTTGCTGGTTGAGGAAACCCCCGCGACCAATCAATGACAGACCCGCCAAGGTCCAGGTCCGCGCCTGCTTGTAAGCCGATTGTCATCATTGGCAGCGAGAATGGCGCGTTTCATATTTTTCAAGGAATCCACATGCGTCTTACTAAAGCCACGATCGTCTCGGCGATGATTCTCTCTCTCGCATTGCAGTCATTCGAGGCTGGGGCCCGCGTCGGCAGCCGCTCCTCCTCGATGTCTTCCAGCCGCAGCATGAGTGCGCCGTCCTCGGCACCGCAACGGGTCGGCAGCGGCAGTAATGCCGGCATGCAGCGCCCCGACGTGATGAACCAGGCGCGCAGCCAGAATGCACCGCTGCAACCGGCAGCAGCGCCGCAGCCTGTCGCCGGCCCCGCACCGGCGCAACCGGCCAGGCCTGGCTTCGGCGTGGGCAGCATGGTCGGGGCCGCTGCCGCCGGCGCTGCCGTGGGCTATCTCGCCAATTCCGCGATGCACAACGGCTACGGCCAGAACCAGCCCATTGCCGGCAACAATACCGGCGCCAATGCCGATCCGCTCGCCGCCAACCAACCCGCGGCCGGCAGCAGCGGTTCACCCTGGGGATTCATCCTGCTGTTGCTGGCCGGCACTGCTGCGATCATGGGCGTGCTGATGTGGCTGTCGCGCCGCCGTGAGGCCGGCGACCGGATTTCGCCCGCCATGGCGCGCAGCAATGTCGCCCCGCTCTCCGGCTCGGCACCGGACGCCGAACAGCAGGCTTTTGAACGCAACGCGCTCAAGTTTTTCAACGAACTGCAAGAGGCGAACAACCGCGGCGATATCGCGCACATCGAAGAGTTCACCGTCGAGCCGCTGCGGAGCCAGCTGATGGACGACATCCGCAGCCGTGCCGCCTCCAGCCGCACGCAGACGATGACGATGAAAGCCGAGCGCATCAACCTGACCGAAGAGGACGAACGCAGCATCGCCAGCGTCAGGTTCCGCGGCATGGTCAGCGAAGACGAAAACGCCGCACCCGACCGGATTGACGAAGTCTGGCATTTCGTCCGCGGACGCCAAACCGACAGCCAATGGCAGCTGGCCGGGATAGAACAGGTTTAGCTTGCCGCTTTCGCGAGACTACGCATGAGCCCCGGCACCGATCACTCCGAGATATCGTTCGATGACCCTAGGCGCTATGCCATGACGCACAAGTCGACCTGGGTCAGCGTCGCAGTCAACGTGCTGCTCACCGTAGTGCAGGTTTTCGCCGGCATGATCGCCCATTCGCAAAGCTTGCTTGCCGACGGCCTGCATTCGCTGTCGGATCTGGTGTGCGACTTTCTGGTGCTTGTAGCCAGCTATCACAGCAAAGATCCGGCTGACGCAGGCCATCCTTACGGCCACGGCCGGATGGAAACCGCAGCCTCTTTTGTGCTGGGCGCCATCCTGGCGGTAACCGGGATCGGCATCATGGCCGCCGCCGCGATGAAACTGCAGAACATCGAAAATCTGCCGCCCGTGGCACCGTTGGCGCTGTGGGTTGCGGGTATCGCACTGATTGCGAAAGAGGGGCTGTTCCGCTATATGCTGCATATCGGCGAACGCCTGCGCTCGCCGATGCTGATCGCCAACGCCTGGCATGCCCGCTCCGACGCCGCTTCGTCGCTGGTGGTCGCGCTGGGCATAGGCGGCAATCTGCTGGGCTTCATCTATGCCGATTCGGTGGCCGCCATCGTCGTCGGCTTCATGATCGTGCGCATGGGCATCGTTTTCGCCTGGGATGCCTTCCAGGAACTGATCGACGCCGGCCTGTCGCTGGAAGAAGTCGAAAGCATCCGCCAGACGCTGATCGACACCCCCGGTGTCGAAAGCCTGCACGAACTGCGCACCCGCCGCATGGCGCACCGCGCGCTGGTCGATGCCCACATCCTGGTGAACCCGCGCATCAGCGTTTCGGAAGGGCACAGCATCGCCGAACGGGCGCGGGCGCGGGTCTTGAAAAGCCATGCCACGGTCACCGACGTGCTGGTCCACGTCGACCCCGAGGACGATACCGAACACGACGCCAACGCCCAGCGCATGCCGGGGCGGGACGAACTGCTGATCCACCTGCTGCCGCTGCTCAAGGACTTGCCGGAGCCGGTACGCGTGGTGTTCCATTACATAGGCGGAAAAGCCGAAGCCGAAGTGTTTTTACCGCATGGTTTTTTCGACAATGGCGCCGCTCTGGCAGAAGCGCAGAGGCGTATTGCGCAACGGCTCGCGCAGCACCCGTACTTTAGCGTCGTCTCGCTCAATTGCACGGTGACACCAGCGTCGAACCAAAAATTAGAGTATCCGTAATACACAGTTGATTTTGAATTTTTGGCTGAAAATTTACTCGATTTGTACTATTCTTACATTCGCGGACAGACAACCTAATGGTAACCATAATTAATCAATCAGTTATCCAACGTCGGCATGATCTGAGAATTTTAATAGGAGCTAATCATGAAAAATTGGAAAAACTACATCGCCGTCATAGCCCTCCTCTTGGGTGCGGCAATCTGTGTGCCATCTGTTGAGGCAAAGCAGAAATCATCAGATCAGAAGAGTTCTGATAACCAATCCACCGTGTACGCGGACAATGGCCAGACCGACGACGGTCAGAGAGGCCAGACCGACGACGGTCAGAGAGGTCAGACCGACGACGGTCAGAGAAGCCAGTAGATCTACCCAACCAAGGAGTGCAGGCGACACGATTCCCGCGGCGTCAACCCGAACTCAAATCTCAATAAAGTGTTGCCCGAAACCTGACGTTCGTGACCTTCCCCTTTTGGCGATATGATGCATTCCCGTCATAACAAATCAACACAATGAAAATACTGCGCTCACCAGTTTTTAACCGAAATCAACCACTATCACGGATACCCTGAAAAATAAGGCCGGGTTTCCCCGGCCTTATTTCCAGCATCATTATTTTTGCCGATCAGCGGCTGAAAGCTGCTGCCTGTTTCGCCAACTCGGTAATCTTCGCCCAATCGCCTTTGGCCATTAAATCCGACGGCGTCAGCCAGGAGCCGCCGACGCACACCACATTGGACAGCGCCAGCAATTGCGAAGCGTTTTCCGGCGATACGCCGCCGGTGGGACAAAACTTGACGTCGGTGAAGGGGCCGCCCCAAGCTTTGAGCAGGTTGGGGCCACCGGCCTGCATCGCCGGGAAAAACTTGAGTTCGTTGTAACCGTCTTCCTGCGCCATCATGATTTCGCTGCCGGTAGCCACGCCGGGCAGCAGGGATAGCCCCAAGTCGCGGCAAGCCTTGCCTACGGCCGAGGTGTAGCCGGGGCTGACGGCGAAGCGCGCGCCCGCATCGGCGGCGGCCTTGGCGTCGGCGGCGCTGCGTACTGTGCCGGCACCGACCACCGCGCCCGGAACTTCGTTGGCGATCACACGCATGCATTCCAGCGCCACCGAAGTGCGCAGCGTGATTTCCAGCATGCGTATGCCGCCGGCGACCAGCGCTTTCGCCATTGGTACCGCGTGCTTGACGTCGTTCAACACGATGACCGGGATTACCGGCGCATCCTGCATTACCTGCAGGGAGGTCAGTTTTTCGCTTACAGCCACGTGCATGCCCCTTCTTCGGCGGAAGTCACGTTGTGGCGCAACCCGGCAAACAGTTCACGCCCCATACCCGTCGCATTGGATTCGCGCAGGCTATGCGGCATTTTGTGCGGCACCCGTCCGGCCCAGTCCTCCGGGTCAATCAGCACTTCCAGCCGACCGGTAATCGCGTCCAGGCGGATCACGTCGCCATCCTGCACCTTGGCCAGCGGACCGCCGGCAGCAGCTTCGGGCGACACATGGATGGCTGCCGGAATCTTGCCGGAAGCACCGCTCATGCGGCCATCGGTCACCAGCGCAACGTCGAAACCCTTGCTCTGCAACGCCTTCAGCGGCGGCGTGAGCTTGTGCAGTTCCGGCATGCCGTTGGCGTGCGGGCCTTGCCAGCGCACCACGCACACCACGTCGTGATTGAGTTCGCCGGCGGCAAACGCGGCCAGCAGTTCTTCCTGCGAATCGAACACCTTGGCCGGCGCTTCGATCACGTGCAGGTCTTCCGGCACTGCGGAAATCTTGATCACGCTGCGTCCCAGATTGCCGCGCAGCACCTTGATGCCGCCGTTCGGACTGAACGGCGACGATACCGGGCGCACCACGGAATCGTCCTTCGACAACCCGGCAACGTTCCAATGAATGCCGGTACCGTTTTGCGCCGGGATGCCGGTGTATTCGCGTATGCCCTTGGGGCGCACCGTCAGCACGTCTTCATGCATCAGGCCAGCATCGAGCAGTTCGCGGATCACGTATCCGGGGCCGCCGGCTTCCTGGAAGGCATTGACGTCCGCTTCGCCGTTGGGATAAACGCGGGCGATCAGCGGCACCACGTCGGACAAGTTGCAGAAGTCGTCCCAGTTGATCATGATGCCCGCCGCGCGCGCCACCGCCACCCAGTGGATCAGATGATTGGTCGAGCCGCCGGTAGCCAGCAGCGCGACGATGGCGTTGACGATGCAGCGCTCGTCGACCACATGGCCGATCGGGGAATAAGCCTTGTCCTTGACGATGCCCAGCACGCTGCGCACCGCTTCGCGCGTGAGTTCGCTGCGGAACTCGCTGCCCGGATTGACGAAAGCGGTACCCGGAACATGCAGGCCCATCGCTTCCAGCAACATCTGGTTGCTGTTGGCGGTGCCGTAAAAAGTACAGGTACCCTGCCCGTGGTAGGCCTTGGATTCCACTTCCAGCAGTTCTTCCCGCCCGACCTTGCCTTCCGCCGCCAGCACGCGCATATGCGATTTTTCGCTATTGGACAACCCGGTTGTCATCGGGCCCGCCGGTATGAATACCGTCGGCAGATGGCCGAAATGCAGGGCGCCGATCAAGAGGCCGGGAACGATCTTGTCGCATACACCCAGCATCAATGCCGCGTCGAATACGTCATGACTCAGCGCCACTGCGGTGGACATCGCGATCACGTCGCGGCTGAACAAGCTTAACTCCATGCCGGACATGCCCTGGGTGATGCCGTCGCACATTGCGGGCACGCCGCCGGCGACCTGTGCCGTCGCGTTCAGTTTGCGGGCTTCCGTCTTGATCAGGTCCGGGTAGTGCTGGAACGGCGCATGGGCCGACAGCATGTCGTTGTATGCGGTAATGATGCCAATATTGGGCACATGCTCTTTGACTACCTTGAACTTGTCGTTGACCGGCATCGCGGCGAACGAGTGCGCCACGTTGGCACAGCCCATGCGCTTGCTGCCCGGCGGGCGCTTGGCCATGACATCAAGCTGCTGCAAATAAGCTTGGCGAGTTTCAGCGCTCCGCTCCCGGATACGCTGCGTGACTTCGGCGACAGTAAGATTTAGTTTCATTCGATGGATAAACAATATTAGAAAAGCAATCGTAACCCGAATCGGGGCGCTAATACGGATTCATGTTTAATTACAAGAACAGCTTGAACAAGAAACAGGAAATCCTCGGCTGGCTGTATTCGGCAGTGTCTCAAATCACGGCCGGTTTTTATTGCTAATATTGTAAGTCATAATCAGCAAAACTCAAAAAAAGCCGCCGTGATAAAGCCAACGCGAAACCAAGCGTGGCCGCTGTTTTCGACGAGCCCGCGACCATGGCGGATCAATCGGACAATAACCCTTTTTCTGCCAGGACAGGGCGGGCTTCCGTCCGCAGTCGGGGCAGCCTGCGTTTTAAGATATACCCCATGCTGACTGCCATCACCCCTCCCAGCAGGAACGCCACCTGCACCCCGGCCTTGTGCGCCAGCGCCCCCATGATCAGGCTGCCCACTGGCAGCATGCCGATGAACGACATGGTGTAAAGCGCCATCACCCGGCCTCGCAACTGCTCCGGAACCATGGATTGCAACAGAATATTGCAGGAAGTGACAACGATGATCAGCGACAAACCAGAGGCCACCAGCATGGGCAGCGCCAGCGTCAGCAGCCGGTTGTAGGCGAAGCCCACGGAAGCCAGGCCGCACAGGAAAAAACCGCCGACGATGTAATTGCCCAGACCGGTCACGGATTTGCGGTTGGCAAGAAACAACGCTGCCAGCAGCGCGCCGAATCCCGATGCGCCCATCAGGGTGCCGAGCATATCGGGGCCGCCATGAAAGATATCCTTGGCATAGACCGGCATGAAGGTCATGAATGGCGAGACGCAGAAACTGGTGATCGCCACCGACATGACCAGCCAGCCCGCCGGCTTGAATTCCCTCAAATAGCGGACGCCGTCCAGCAATGGCCCGCCGCTTCGACGGAGGGTTTGCTTGCGCGGATGGATAGCCATCAGCGTATAAATGGATGCAACATAGGAGACGGCATTGGCAGCGAAACAGACGACATCGCTGAAGGCCGCCAGAATTATCCCCGCGACGGCAGGCCCGGCCAGGCGGGCCACGTTGAACGTCAGCGAGTTCAAGGCAATGGCATTGGACATATGGCTGCGGTCGCGCAGGATTTCGGTAACGAACGCCTGGCGCGCCGGCATTTCCACCGCTCCGGCCAACCCCAGCGCTACCGAGGCTGCTATCAGCGCCCAGGAGGAGAATTCGTCGTAATAGGCCAGCACCGCAAGCGATACCGCCACCGACATTTCCACACATTGCGTGGTCAGCAGAATATTGCGCCGGCTGAAGCGGTCGGCCAGCATTCCGCCCAGCGGAGTCACCAGCAGCATGGGAATCTGTCCCGAGAATGCGATCAGTCCGAGCATGAAAGCCGAACCGGTCACGCGGTAGGCGATCCACGACAGCGCTACCTGCTGCACCCACGTCCCGACCAAAGATATGACCTGACCGAAGAAGTACAACCGGAAATCGCGGCCAGCCAGCGACCGGAACATGTTTTTCAGCGTGGCAATGCGCACCATAAACTCCGATCGGCTTGTTGTTTAATGCAGATGGGCATGCGGGATGCTTTCAGCTGTTGAAAAGACAGACATTCAGCCGCCAGGTTCCGAATAGCGCTGTACGAATAAACGATGGTTCATGAAAATCATTAGCACCATTTCATGACACGCATGAATACCTGGTCGCGGCAGCTGGGTATAGTACGAACCCGAGTGGAGCAATTCACTTACACACTTAAAATCCAATAACCTGAAAAGGAGAGCATTATGTGGACCAAGCCCGCAGTTACTGAAATGCGTTTCGGTTTCGAAGTCACGATGTACGTTTGCAACCGCTAAACGTCTTCGTGCTCGCCGCTTTTTAACAGCCGGCGAATCGCAACAGAAAACGGCAGCTTCGGCTGCCGTTTTTATTTCGAATCCCGCTATTACAAATAACCGAACTGAAAACGTTCAAAACAATTGGTACGCTCGATCAGCTTCGTTGCCAACAAGCGCGAGCTTTTTCCATGATCGCCCATCGCCAGCACTCGTGCCGGCACATACCTTCACGGCACCTAGCCACTTATGCAGAGCAGGCTTCTGGATTGAAACTTCAAGGTTCCAGAGCATAACTACGAAATAGCTGCGTTCTGGTTGTGCAGGCCAGTTCGATATGGCCAGAAATTGGGATGGCGGGATTCATACTAAACGCTGAAATCCGCTCCAATGCTTGTTATAGCGTTTACGTTTTTCATACATACCAACAAATATACCAACAGCAGACTGATGCTGTTTACTGCTATAGTTCTAGTATTACTACGGTAGTGCCCAATAATAGAATTGCAAGGAAAAGGAATCCGATGGCACCCAATATCTGGAAGTGAATAATACAGTCAAACGCAGTGAAACCGGCAACCAATCCACCTAGGCCAGACAAGAGCGCCCAAAACCATGCCCGTAACAAGAACATCAACATGAGAATACCGATTACCCCCCAAATAATAGTTTCCATTGGCGTCATCCTCTGTTTATTGCTCTTTCCCTATTGAGCACATGGGTAACATACTCTCTTGTCTCTTGCTGTGAACCGCCATAAGTTTCGATTAGCATATCCAGCTTGCCGGATTTTGCCAACTCATAATTAAGATTAGGGTAAAGCAGAAGCCATCCATTCAGCCCGAAAGCCTTTGCCAGTTCGTCAGTAGTGTCTATTCCCGGCACCCGATCTTTTGCCAATATAGAGTAAATAGTCCTTTTTGGTACGCCGCTTTTTTCTGAAAGTTTAGGCACATTCCACCCTTCTAACCATTGTAATTCACGCGCGTATCAAAAACTGACTGCGAAGGTAATCGCCATGAATGTAAGCCAATGATTAGTAACCGTTTTGTAAAAACAAATTCCAGCCAGCCTGCTTTTCGTATTTTGCTTCTGGTGTATTAGAGAGACACGGACGCGGTTTTTGCCTGCATTCTCTAACCCCCCCCGGCTTTTAGGGGGTGGGGAGGGTCTATTCTTATCTACTTTAGAAAAAACCCCATCGTTTCAATTGATAACCTATTGAATAAACAACAGTTTATCTAACTGACTTGTTGGCGTGCGCCGGTGTTGATGCATCTGGTTTATTGGCTGCCGCTTTATTTGTCTTGCTTACCATCATCAATTCCTTTCTCAATGAATATGGTCAGCCTCGGCTCTATCCACCAGCGCCAGCAGTTGCCATGCGTCATATTTCGCCTTCGGTACCAGCATCTCGCAAGTGGCAACATGCCTGATTGCGATGGTCAGGATGACGTTATCCGGG
>NZ_DASXVH010000059.1:0-14226 GCF_036504375.1 Novimethylophilus sp. | reverse complement strand
CTCTGCTACGGCCGCCAGATAAGCATTAGTTCGATCTTCAGTCACCAGCGGCGGCTCTTCCCGCAGCATGATCTCTCGCGTCAAGTTATTCTGCTCGACGTAGAACTCATCCAGGAATTCCCGGATGAAGCTGTCAATATCCCCATGCTTCTTACCGAGAAACATCGCTTCCTTGAGCGAACGAGGGCGACCTGTTATCGTTTGCGCGGTACCTTGATGCAACATGTCCTCTTTCTCCTTAATGTGAAGATCAAGCCCCAGCAACGACACTACCGCCAGCACCTTGTCGATTTGAAGGGTTGGCTTCCCTTTTTCCAAATCGACAATGAATCGGTTTCCGGTACGAGCCAGATCAGCCAGATCAGCTTGCGTCAGACCAAGCGCTTTGCGTCGTATCTTCACCGCATCCGCCAAATCGGCCAACGATGAAATCTTCCCGGACAGTAACGAAGTAGTCATTTTCTTAGAACAGCCTGTCGTATTATTCCCGAACGGGAATAATACGACAGGCAACCCGCCAATGCAAGAGATACTTACCGAGCGGGAATTAACCACCTTATGCGCAAGCTAGGCATAACAGACGAACTGGTAGAACTGGTTCGATCCCAGTACCGCCACCAGATCCGCAGTAATCACAATTTCCATTGATTTTTCATTAACCCATGGTCATGCGCCAAAGGCACTAAAGCCGGTCGCACTAAGATATTCCAGTATGCGTTTGGTCATCTGAGGCAGAGGCACAATCTCATCGACGCCGCCTTGAGCAATGGCTTCTTTCGGCATCCCGAATACCACGCAACTGGCTTCGTTCTGGGCGAATGTGTGGGCGCCCGCGTCGTGCATTTCGCGCATGCCTGCGGCGCCGTCTTTGCCCATGCCGGTCAGGATGAGGCCAATGGCATTATTGCCTGCATGGCGGGCTGCGGAGCGGAATAGCACATCGACGGAGGGGCGATGTCGATTTACCGGATCAGCCTGCGAAAGTTCGCAAAAATAATGGGTGCCGGTACGCTTGAGCAGCAGATGCGAATGACCCGGCGCCAGATACGCGTGACTGGCCAGGATGCGCTCGCCATGCTCCGCTTCCTTGACGCTGATCGCGCATAGACTATCGAGCCGTGCCGCGAATGATCGGGTGAAGTTCTCGGGCATATGCTGGGCGATGATGATGCCGGGGCAATCGGAAGGCATATGAATGAGTACATCCTTGATGGCTTCTGTGCCGCCTGTAGATGCGCCTATGACCAGTATTCTTTCGTTAGTGGCTAGGCTGTTCTTGATCGCGGGCGCTGGCGGCTCGGCAGTCCTGGCGTCTTTTCTGATCTGATTCATGATGGTCTATGATTGGCTGCCGGATTTGGTCCTGTCAGTGAGGCTTTGCAGGTGCGAACGATATGCTTGTTCGCGCTTTTCAATGGTGGTGTTGTGCAGGTTGCGCAGTTTTTTGACCACCGCTTTTCCCGTACTGGGAAAGAAATAGACCTTGCGGGGGCAAACGTCGAGCAAATCTTGCGAGACGACAGCAATTTTTTCAGCCTGTAGAAAGTCCAGTACAAACTTGGCGTTGCGCTCGCCGACATTGGTTTCCGTCATGGATGCGATTACAGCGGCGCCGCCGAATACTCTGGCTTCGATATTTCTGCGTTCAGCCCCGAGTTTTTGCAGACGGCCGAGTAACATCTCCATGGCATCGATGCCGTAACGCCCGCCCTTGGCCGCAACGGTCTCGCTATTGCTGCCGGGCAGCATGAAGTGGTTCATGCCACCGATGCCGTTTACCTTGTCGCGGAGGCATGCAGCAACACAAGAGCCAAGTACGGTGACCAGCAGCATATGCTGGGTAGTGGCATAGTATTCACCGGGCAAAATTTTGGCTGCCTGGATGTCGTGCACCCTGTCGAAATAGACGTTGGATGCCATTGCTTGTTCCAGGGCCGGTTTTGAAGTGTGCGCCATCAGGTCATTTTCCGGGTTGCGCCAGGTGCCTGGAAGCATTCGCGATCTCGTACACGGTTTTGCCCCGTAGTTTGAACAAATCGCCAGCGTGATAAAAGCTTTCCGAATGTCCTGCAAACAGCAGGCTATCTTGACGCATGGCAGGGATGAATTTCTTGAGTATGCTGTACTGCGTCGGCTTGTCGAAATAGATCATCACGTTGCGGCAGAAAATGGCCTCGAAAGGCCCTTGAGCCGACCAGCTGTTGTCCAGCAGATTGAGTTGGCGGAAAGTGATCATGTCGCGCAGTTCCTGGCGGACCGTGACGACCTTTTCATTGCCGCCGTTGTCCCGGCGAAAAAAACGGTCTATCGTTTCCGCCGGCAGTTTCTCGATTCTATCTTCGCCGTAAATCCCGCTTTCAGCTTTTCTCAGCACATTGGTATCTATGTCCGTGGCAAAAATATGGACTGGCGGCTTGAAGCTGCCGAACAGATCGACCATGGTCATCGCCATCGAATAGGCTTCCTCGCCGGTGGAGGCCGCAGCGCACCAGAGTTGAAGCGGCTTGCGGTGCATGACCCGCTTGATATGCTCGGCCAGCAGCGGGAAATGATGGTTTTCGCGAAAAAACGAGGTGAGGTTGGTCGTCAGCGAATTGACGAAAGCCTCCCATTCCTGCGTATTGCCCGCGAGAAAGCTCAGATACTGGCTGAAAATATTGATGCTATTGGCACGTAGCCGGCGCGCCAGACGGCTGTAGACCAGATCGCGCTTGGCATCGCTGAGTGCGATGCCGGCATGATCGTAGATGAGCTTGCGGATGCGCTGAAAATCATGGTCTGTAAAATGGAAATCGCGCGGGATTTCGGTTGTCATGCTGTTTTACAGACCAGGTTGCGGGGTTAGATATTTCCTGCCGCCGTGGTGTTGAAGCCGGCATCGACGTAAGTGATTTCGCCGGTGATGCCGCTCGCCAGGTCGCTGCATAGAAAGGCTGCGGTGTTGCCTACCTCTTCGATGGTTACGTTGCGGCGCAGCGGGGCATGCGTTTCGTAGAAACCGATGATACGGTCGAAACCGCCGATGCCGGAAGCCGCCAGAGTCTTGATCGGACCGGCGGAAACGGCATTGACGCGGATGCCTTTGGGCCCGAGGCTTTGCGCCATGTAGCGCACGTTGGCTTCCAGGCTGGCCTTGGCTACTCCCATGACATTGTAGTTGGGCAGGGTGCGTTCCGCGCCGATATAGCTGACGGTGAGCAGCGAGCCGTTGCGGCCTTGCATCAGCGGCAGGCCGGCCTTGGCCAGCGCGGTGAAGCTGTAGGAGCTGATATCGTGGGCGATGCGGAAATACTCGCGCGTGGTGGACTCCAGATAGTCGCCATCCAAAGCAACCTTGGGCACGAAGGCGACGGAATGGATGATGATGTCGAGGCCATCCCAGCGCTTGCCGAGTTCCTGGAACATGGCATCGATCTGGGCGTCATCGCTGACGTCGCAGGGCAGGGCGATATCGGAGCCGAATTCGTTGGCGAACTTGGTGACGCGGTCCTGGAACCTGTCTATCTGATAGGTGAAGGCAAGCTCGGCACCTTCGCGCTTCATGGCTGCGGCGATGCCGTAGGCGATGGAGCGGTTGCTGAGCAGGCCGACGATGAGGGCACGCTTGCCCGTTAAGAATCCCATGAGTTCTCCCTGATTGAACTTTAAGCTGTGTTTTTTGCAGTACGTGGGTCGAGCGCGTCGCGCAGCCCCTCTCCCAGCAGATTATACCCCAGCACGGTAAGCAGGATGGCGAGCCCCGGGAACAGCGACAGCCACCAGGCAAATTCGATGTACTCCTTGCCGTCGGTCAGGATATTGCCCCATGAGGCCTGCGGCGGCTGCACGCCCAGGCCCAGAAAAGACAGGCCGGATTCCACCAGCACCGCGCTGGCCACTCCCAGCACGAAGCTGACGATGATGGGAGTCAGGCTGTTGGGCAGCAGATGGCGGAAAATCAGGCGCCGGTTTTTGGCGCCCAGGGTTTGCGCCGACAATACATATTCGCGTTCGCGCAGGCTTAAAAATTCGGCGCGCACCAGGCGTGTCACGCCCATCCAGGACGTGAGGCCGATGACGATCATGATGTTCCAGATCGACGGCGTGAGGAAGGCGATCACCGCAAGGATCAGGAAGAAGGTGGGAATGGACAGCATTACGTCCACCAGCCGCATGATGACGACGTCCACCCAGCCGCGATAGAAACCGGCGATGGCGCCGAGAATCACGCCTATCGCCGTGGCGATGCCAACCGCGACAAAGCCTACCAAGAGCGAAATGCGCGAGCCGAACAGCATACGCGAGAACACGTCCCGGCCCAAGCCGTCGGTGCCCATCCAGTGCGTCGCGGACGGGCCGAGCAGGATGGCTTTGACGTCGATGGCGTCGGGGTCATAGGGCGCGATGAGCGGCGCCAGCAGCGCCAGCAGCAGGATGGTGGCGATGATGGCGAAACCCCAGCGGGCGAGCTGATTGGCGAAGGCGGCGTTCATTGCATCACTCCGCGGCGCACGCGCGGGTCGGCCCAGGCGTAGGCGATGTCCGCGAGCAGATTGCCGACCAGCGTCAGTGCCGCGCCTATCGTCAGGATGCCCATGATGACCGGGAAGTCGCGCATCATCACTGCGTCATAGAACAGCTTGCCCATGCCGGGGATGGCGAACAAGGATTCTGCAATGACCGAACCGCCGATCAGGCCGGGAATGGAAAGCCCCAGCAACGTAATTAACGGCAACAAGGCATTGCGCAACGCATGGCGGTAGACCACGGTATTTTCAGATAGCCCCTTGGCGCGGGCGGTGGTGATGTAATCCTGGTGCAGTACGTCCAGCATGCCGTTTTTGACGAATAACGAGATGCCGGCCAAACCGCCCAATGCGGAGATGAATACCGGGATGGCGAGATGTTTGGCGTAATCCAGCCATTGCGCGAACAGCTCCAGTTTCTCATGTCCCAGACTGTGCAAGCCGGAAATCGGCAGCCAGTTGTGCACCACGCCCAGCCAGTACATCAGCATCAGCGCCAACCAGAATCCTGGCACGGCAAAACCGACGAATACGAACACAGTAATCGCGCGGTCCGGTGGGCGGTTCTGGTACAGCGCGGACATTACGCCCAGCGGCAGGGCGGCCACAACGATCAATCCGAGGCTCAATACATTGATCAGCAGCGTGACCGGCAATGCCTCCTGTATCAAGCCTTTCTGGTCGTTGCCGTGCTCGTCCTTTTTCTGCCAGAACACCGGGCGCTGATGGGTGGCGAACGAGGTGCCGAAATCCAGCGTCGCCATGCGTTGCAGCCAGTAGCCGTACTGCTCCAGCACCGGTTCGTCGAGATGGTAGAGCTTGCGCAGCTTCTGGCGCGATTCCTCGTTGGCCTTGGGGTTGAACGCGGCCTCGGTGGTGGTGATGTCGCCGGGCGCCAGGTGCATGATGAAGAAGGAGATGAGGCTGATGCCGATCAGCAACGGCACCATCCAGAACAGGCGTTTGAGCAGGTAGCGGGTCATTGTTGGATCACTGGGCGCTGATTTCCGTGCGGCGCAGCGGCGAGGGGATGTACCACTGCTCGGAGTTGTAGCCGATGCCGGCGGGCGGAAGGGTGTTGTCGATGCCGCGCACGCGCTTGGAGATGGCGGGCAGGCCATAACCCTCATACAGGTAAACGATGGGGCTGTCTTCCAGCAGGATACGGGAGAACTCGTGGTAAATCTTCATGCGCTTGTCCGGATCGAGTTCCAGCCGGCCTTGCTCCAGCAGTTTGTCCACCTGCGGGTTGTTGTAGTTGATGAAATTGAACTGCCCCGGCTTGTTCTGCGAGGAATGCCATATGCTGAACTGGTCCGGGTCCAGCGACAGGCTCCAGCCCAGTACCACCACGTCGAAATCGCCGGTCTTGATATAGCGGCCGAGGAAGCTTGCCCATTCCAGCACGCGGATTTTGGCGTCGATGCCGATTTCCTTCAAGCGGCGCTGGATCAATACCGCGCTCATTTCGCGCTGTTTGTTCTGGTTGGTGAGGATCTCGAACGCCAGCGGCTTGCCGGCGCGGTCCAGGATGCCGTCGCCGTCGTGGTCCTCGAATCCGGCTTCCTTGAGCAAGCGTCTGGCTTTTTCAACATCGTAGGCATAAGGCTTGAGTTGCGGGTTGACCCAGCGCGTTCCAGGCTTGTAAGGCGCAGCGACGGGTTCCCCCAAGCCCAGCAGCACGCCGTCGATCAGCTCCTGCTTGTTTATGGCATAGTTGATCGCCTGCCGCACGCGCTTGTCGTCGAACGGCTGGTGGCGCAGGTTGAACCCCAGATAGGTATAGCCGTTGCCCAGCTCCTTGTAGAGCGCGATCTTCTTGTTCAATTCCGGACGGGCGGGGACGATGCGGGCGTACTGGATCGGGTTCAGGTTCATCACATCGATGTTGTCCGCCATCAACTCCAGAAACTGCGACGCCGGGTCCGGGATGAAACGCGACACCAGCCGGTCGATGCGCGGCGGACCCAGTGCGGAGGCGGGGTTGCGGATCAGCGAGATTCTTTCGCCGCTCCTCCATTCTTCCAGCCGGTAATAACCGCTGCCCACCGGCTTGCGCGCGAAAGGCGTGTTATTGATGTCCTGCTTTTCAAGCAGATGCTTGGGCAGAATCTGCAATCCGGCCCATGAATCCAGTGCCGGGGCGTAGGGTTGGGCATAGGAAGCCCTGAACGTCAGCGCGTCCGGGGTTTCGGCCTTATTGACCAGCTTGTAGTCGGAACCATAAGGGGTGCGGGTTTTGTCGTCGGTCACCAGTTGCCAGGTAAACAACACATCGGCACTGGTCAGCGGCGCGCCGTCCGCCCATTTGAGGTTGGGCTTGAGGCGGAAGGTGATGGTTTTTTGGTCTTTCGAAACCTCCCACGACTGCGCCAACTCGCCTTCCAGCTCCAGATCGCGATCGTACTTGAGCAGGCTGTTGAATATATGACTGGCAATGGCAGAAGCCGCGGATTCTCCCGCGATCATCGGAATCAGTCCCGACGGCTCGCCGGACATCGCGTCAACCATGGTGCCGCCGGGCTCGATTGGATATGGCGCATCCAGATTCGCTGGCGGGATGTCGCGGCCGTTTCCGCAAGCCGATAGCAGCAGAAATAGCATGCCGATGCAGGGCGTGCGCGGCATAAGGCCAGGATTAAGCTTCTTCTTTTAGAATTACCAGCGTACGGCCGGGAGCCAGCGTGTGCTTGCCGTTCAGGTTGTTCCAGCGCTGCAGATCGCTGGCGGCGATTTTGAGCTTCTTGGCTATGCTGGCCAAGGTTTCGCCGCGTTTGACGGTGTAATGGCCGCTGCCTTTGGCGCTGACAATTTTGGACGCGGCTCTGGGTGCTTTTGGCTTTTCGGCAGCCGCTCCCGAAACCGCGAGTATTTGTCCGTTGCGCAATCGGCTGTTTTTGAGGCCGTTGAGCGCCATCAACTGCTTGGCGCTGATGCCATGGCGCTTGGCGATATGCTGTACGGTGTCGCCTTTTCCAACGATATAGCGCAGGCTTTTGCCGGCCCTGGCTTCGGTTCCAACTACCGGCGGAGCTTCAACCTCGGTTAACTGATTTTCGGAATCGCTTCCCTGAGCCGGAACCAGCAGAGGCTGGTTGGGATTAAGGCGGTTTTTCGCGGGAAGATTGTTGATTTCGCGCAGTTGCGCCACGCTGATGCCGAATTTGCTGGATATGCTGTCCAGCCTTTCGCCACGTCTGGTCTGGTAAGTTCTCCAACTGACCAGCGGTTTGTCGTAATTGGCCAGGTTAGTTTCGAACTCTTCATCCTTGCCTACCGGCAACAGGATTTCCAGCTTCTTGCCACTCATGTTGGCCAATACCGGGCGGTTATAGGCGGGGTTCAGGGAGGTGAATTCGTCGAGCGAAACCCCGGCAAGCCTGGCAGCCAGGCTGACGTCGATTTTCGCGGGAGCCTGAACCTTGGTGAAATAAGGCTGATCGGGAATGGAAGGAATGTTCAACCCGTATTGTTCCGGGTTGGTGACGATATTTTTGACCGCCTGCAATTTCGGCACGTAATTGCGGGTTTCGGGCGGCAACGGCAGGCTTTGGTAATCGGTCGGCAGGCCTTTTCTGCGGTTGCGTTCTATTGCCCGCTGCACCGTGCCTTCGCCGGCATTATAGGCTGCCAGCGCCAGCTCCCAGGTGCCGAACATGACGTGCAGTTTTTCCAGGTAGTTGAGGGCGGCGTCGGTAGCAGCGGTGACGTCGCGGCGATTATCTTTCCACCAGTTCTGGTTCAGACCGAAGTTTTTGCCGGTCGAAGGGATGAATTGCCAGATTCCAGAAGCTTTGCTCCTGGAATAAGCCGTTGGATTGAAGGCACTTTCCACCATGGGCAACAAAGCCACTTCGGTAGGCATGCCGCGTTTCTGTACTTCTTCCACCACGTGATAAAGGTAGCGCTGGCTGCGGGCGATCATGCGCTTGACGTAGTCCGGACGCGCGGCATACCACGACTCATGCGCGGCGGTGAAAGGGGATTGCAGGACATCCATGCCGTAGCCGTTGCGGATGCGCTGCCACAGGTCGCCCGTTTCGGCCTGGATGGTCGGGGTATCGTGAGCATTGCGCAGCAACAGGTCCATTTGCAGACCGTCGTTGCTGTAGGTGGTCAGACTGGGATCACTGGGATCCGGATTGCCATTGTCTGATTGATCGGAAACGAGTGGCCCCGCAACGCTTATCTCGTCGTCGGTGGTGTTGGTGTCGGCAAATGTCGCGAAACTGGAAGCGAGAGATGTGAGAAGAAGCAGGCTGGCGAACGGTTTTCTGATCATCATTCGTAGGGCCGGTTGATTAAACGTCAGCGATGGTAACCGTATCGTCTTGGCGCGTCAAGTAAAATGTGGCTTTAAGTAATTATATATCTATATGATTAGTAACTGTTTTTTAGCTTTCTAATGGCGCAGAAAGCGGCTTCTTCATTGCCGGCCGCGTTTGGATCGAATGTTCTTGCCGCCTGGCGGATCGCAGCACTGCCGCAGCGCAGGAAAGGATTGGTCGATTTCTCGAGTCCCAGCGTGGAAGGAAGCGTGGGCAATCCCTGGGCGATACGTGCGCTATCGGCGGATTCGCGAGCCTTCAGCGCCGCATTGTCGGGGTCTATCATGCGGGCGAAGCGCAGGTTGGCCAGCGTGTATTCATGGGCGCAATAGATGCCGGTTTGGTCTGGCAATGTCGCCAGCTTTTGCAGGGAACGGTAAAGCTGGCGGCAACTGCCGTCAAATATGCGCCCGCAGCCACAGCCGAATAGCGTGTCGCCACAGAATAGCGAATTTCCTCCATAATACGCCACATGGCGTGCAGTATGGCCGGGCACGTCGAGCACTTGCAGCGCGGTTTCCAGCTCGGATAGATCGACGATGTCGCCTTCGCCGACGGCCTGATAGGGGAAGCTGAAGTTTTCATGATGCGGCGCATAGACGGGAACGCGGTAATTTGCCAGAAGCATCCCGACCCCGCCGATATGATCGGCATGGTGGTGCGTAATCAGGATGCCGCATAGCGACAATGCGTGCCGCTGCAAATGGGCGAGCACGGGCGCAGCGTCTCCCGGGTCTACCACAACGCTATAATGGCCTTGTGTCAGCAACCAGATATAGTTGTCGCGGAAGGCACGTACGGGAACAATTTTCATGTCTGCAATCATAAGCGAATCCGAATGGCTTGCCACACCTTTAGGCGCCTATGTCCTCGAGTGCGAGAGATCTTTGTTTGACAGCACTGTTGTCAATATCTTCGGCTTCAATGCCGTGCAGCTGGGTTTGCCGGGTGTGGATTTGCTGCGTAACTGCCGCATGCCTTATCGTTTAACCGCGGCGCCTGAAGGCGGCGCATTACACTGCAACTTCGACCAGTTGCCGCTGGCGTCTCATAGCGTGGATCTGCTGTTGCTGCCGCATGTGCTGGAGTTCTCGGCAAACCCGCACCAGACCTTGCGCGATGCCGAACGCACCCTGGTGCCCGAGGGGCATATGATCATCAGCGGATTCAACCCGGTCAGCTTGTGGGGCGCGCGCTATCTGTTCGGGCGCCGCGACGACCTGCCATGGAAGGGACGTTTCATTTCGTTGATGCGCATGAAGGACTGGCTGGCGTTGCTGGATCTGGAAGTTGTCGCCGGGCGCATGGCGTGCTATGCGCCGCCATTGAAAAATGAAAAATGGCTGGCCCGTCTGGATTGGATGAATCGTGCTGGAGACCGCTGGTGGCCGATGATGGGAGGCGCCTATTTTCTGGTGGCCAAGAAGCGCGTCGCCGGCATGCGCCTTATCCGCCCGCAATGGGGCAACCGCAGGCTTGCCCGGGCGCTGGTGCCGCGTCCCACGCAAAAGGAGTTTCAGAAAACCACGCATGGGCAATGAATTGATCGAAATTTTTACCGACGGTGCCTGCAAAGGTAATCCCGGCCCGGGGGGATGGGGCGCGTGGCTGCGTTGTGGCCCGCATGAAAAGGAGCTTTTCGGCGGTGAGCTGCTGACGACGAACAACCGCATGGAGCTGTTGGCGGTCATCCGCGCCCTGGAAAGCCTGAAACGGCCCAGCCGGGCGCGCATCGCCACCGATTCGCAATACGTTCAAAAAGGCATCAGCGAATGGATCAAGGGTTGGAAGGCGCGCGGCTGGCGCACCGCCAGCAAGGAACCGGTCAAGAACGTCGATTTGTGGCAGGAACTCGATACTTTGGCCAGCAAACATGAAATCGAATGGGTCTGGGTCAAGGGGCATGCCGGGCACGACGGCAACGAGCGCGCGGATCAGTTGGCTAACCGTGGCGCGGAGCTGGTGTTGGCCAAGCGGCCGTGAAAATTTGACTATCGGCTCATCTGATTGGACCGTCCCTGTGTTCCCCGTGGTTAAATAACGTTTTTGGAAAACCGCAATAAATGAGACAGATCTTCCTCGATACCGAAACCACCGGCCTCGATCCGGCGCAGGGCCACCGCATCATCGAAGTGGCTGCGGTGGAAGTGATCAACCGGCGGCTGACCGGAAACCGCTATCACGTCTACGTCAATCCCGAACGCGATATCGATGCGGGCGCACAGGCGGTGCACGGCATCACGCTGGAGCGCTTGCAGGGCGAGCCGCGCTTTGGCGACATCGCACGGGAGTTACTGGATTTCATTTGCGGGGCGGAACTGGTGATCCACAATGCGCCGTTCGATATCGGCTTTCTCAATCATGAGCTGGGCTTGCTGGAACTGGGCCGTGTAGGCGACGTCTGCGGCAGTGTGGTGGACACGCTGAAACTGGCCAGGGACCTGCATCCGGGCCAGCGCAACAACCTGGATGCGCTGTGCAAGCGCTACGGCATCGACAATTCCAATCGTACCCTGCACGGCGCCTTGCTGGACGCCGAGCTGCTGGCCGATGTCTATATGGCGATGACGCGCGGCCAGGAAAGCCTGATGATGGATATCGGCCCGCAAACCGATGTGGTCGAGAAATCCGTTTTTGTCCGGCAGCAGCCGCTGACGGTGATTTCAGCCAATGCGGAAGAACTCGATGCCCACGAACAATACCTGGCCGGGCTGGACAAGGCAGCCGGCGGTACTTCGGTATGGAAACAACTGGAAACAAGCTGATGACATTAAACAACACCATATTGGTCACTGGCGGCGCCGGTTTTATCGGCGCCAATTTTGTGCTGGATTGGCTGGCCGGAGGGGGTGATACGGTCGTCAACCTGGACAAGCTCACCTATGCCGGCAACCTGGAAAATCTGGCTGCGCTGGATGGCGATGCTCGCCACATATTCGTCCGGGGCGATATCGGCGACCGCGGGCTGGTCCGGCGCCTGCTGGGCGAATACCGGCCCCGCGCCATGGTCAACTTTGCCGCGGAGAGCCATGTCGACCGTTCCATCCACGGCCCGGAAGATTTCATCCAGACCAATGTTGTCGCCACCTTTCATCTGCTGGAAGAGACGCGTGCCTATTGGAATGTGCTGACAGAAATCGACAAGACCGCGCTCCGTTTTCTGCATGTTTCGACGGATGAAGTCTACGGTTCGCTCGGCCCCGCGGATGCGGCGTTTCGTGAAACCACGCCGTATGCGCCCAACAGCCCATACTCGGCCTCCAAGGCCGCATCCGACCATCTGGTGCGGGCCTACCACCATACCTATGGCCTGCCGGTGCTCACCACCAATTGCTCCAATAACTACGGGCCCTACCAGTTTCCGGAAAAACTCATCCCGCTGGTGCTGATGAATGCGTTGGCCGGCAAGCCGTTACCCATCTACGGCGACGGCAGCAATGTGCGCGACTGGCTGTATGTCGGCGATCACTGCAGCGCGATCCGCAGCGTGCTGGACAAGGGCAGGGTGGGCGAAACCTACAACGTCGGCGGCTGCAACGAAAAGACCAACCTCGAAGTCGTGCACACGCTGTGCGACATGCTCGACGAACTGCAGCCCAAAGGAGCCAGCTACCGCGACCAGATCACCTTCGTCAAGGACAGGCCCGGTCATGACCGCCGCTATGCGATCGACGCCGCAAAGATCATCCATGAGCTCGGCTGGCAGCCGGCGCACACCTTCGACACCGGCATGCGCAGGACCGTGCAATGGTATCTCGCCAACCAGCCCTGGGTGGAACACGTCGCCAGCGGCGAATATCGCAGCTGGATCGCAACCAACTACGCGGAGAGAAGCGCATGAGAAAAGGCATTATCCTCGCCGGCGGCTCGGGCACCCGGCTCTACCCGGTCACGCAGGTCGTGTCCAAGCAGCTGCTGCCGGTGTACGACAAGCCCATGGTGTACTACCCGCTGTCTACGCTGATGCTGTCCGGTATCCGCGACATTTTGCTGATCTCCACTCCGCAGGATACGCCGCGTTTTGCCGAACTGCTGGGCGACGGCAGCCAGTGGGGCATGAACATCGGTTATGCGGTACAGCCCTCGCCGGATGGGCTGGCGCAGGCGTTCATCATCGGCCGGGATTTTATCGGCAACGACCCCAGCGCATTGGTGCTGGGCGACAATATTTTCTACGGCCACGACCTGGCCGGCGGTTTGCAGCAGGCGACCGCCCGCGATAGCGGCGCCACCGTGTTCGCTTATCCGGTCAACGACCCGGAGCGCTACGGGGTGGTGGAGTTCGACGATGCGGGACACGCCGTCAGCCTCGAAGAGAAACCCAAGGCGCCCAAGTCGCGCTATGCCGTCACCGGGCTTTATTTTTACGACAACCAGGTGGCCGACATCGCCGCCAATCTCAAGCCCTCATTGCGCGGCGAACTGGAAATCACCGACGTCAACAAGCGCTATCTCGCACAAAAACAGCTCAAGGTTGAAGTCATGGGGCGCGGCCATGCCTGGCTCGATACCGGCACGCACGAATCATTGCTCGAAGCCTCGCTGTTCATCGAAACCATAGAAAAACGCCAGGGCCTCAAAATCGCCTGCCCGGAGGAGATCGCCTATCGCATGGGCTATATCGATGCGGGCCGGCTGGAGGCGTTTGCGGCGCAGTACGGCAAGAACGGCTATGGGCAATACCTGCTGCGCGTGCTGAACGAAAAGGTATTCTGATGCGGGCGATCAAAACCGGGATTCCTGATGTCATCATTCTTGAACCCAGGGTGTTCGGCGACGCGCGCGGCTTTTTCTTCGAAAGCTATAACGAGGACGCTTTTGCCGCCGCGACCGGGTTGCGTCCGCGCTTTGTGCAGGATAATCACTCGCGCTCGGCAAAAAACGTATTGCGCGGCTTGCATTACCAGATCAAACAGCCGCAGGGCAAGCTGGTGCGGGTCACGGCAGGGGAGGTGTTCGATGTCGCTGTAGATATCCGTAAATCCTCTCCAACCTTCGGCCAGTGGGTCGGCGCGATGCTGTCTGCCGAAAACCGCCGCATGATATGGGTGCCGCAAGGTTTCGCGCACGGCTTTCTCGTGCTCTCGGAGTTTGCCGAATTCCTGTACAAGACTACCGATTTCTATGCCCCCGAACATGAGCGCTGCATTCGTTGGGATGACCCCGATATCGGCGTCGAATGGCCGTTGCAGGGCGCGCCGCTACTATCGGTCAAGGATAGCCAGGGTATACCATTCAAGGATGCGGAGCCGTTCGCTTGAAAACGATATTGCTTACCGGCGCCAGTGGCCAGGTCGGCTGGGAACTGCGGCGGACGCTGGCGCCGCTGGGCAGGGTGGTGGCGCCCGCCAGCGCCGAACTGAATCTCGCCGGTGCCGATAGCATACGCCGGG
>NZ_DASXVH010000058.1:0-23830 GCF_036504375.1 Novimethylophilus sp. | reverse complement strand
TGCGAATAATTTTCTGGGGGTGCTGGCTTCCCAGGTGGGGCGTGACGATGTGGCGGTTGAACTGCTGCAGAAAGCCATCCAGTCGCAGGCGCGCATCCCGGAATTCCACAATAACCTCGGGCTGGCGCTGCAGTCGCTGGGTAGAAAAGACGATGCCGAGGCGAGCTTCCGCCAGGCCATCCGACTGAACGGGAGGTTTCCCGAGGCCTGCAATAATTTGGGCACCCTGTTGCAGGAGAAGGGGCATTGGGAAGAAGCCTGCCAGTCTTTCGAACGGGCGCTTGCGCTCAAGCCGGATTACGCGGAAGCCGCTTTCAACGCCGGCAATGTCCATGCCCGGCAGGGCAAATACGAGGATGCCGTCAGGCGGTTCAAACAGGCCATCAAGCTGCGCCCGGATTATGCCAAGGCGCATTGCGGGCTGGGATCGGCTTTGCAGCGGCTATCTCAACCTGAATCGGCGGAGCAGGCTTTTCGCCGGGCGATCGAACTGCAACCGGGATTTGCCGAGGCGCACACCAATCTGGCTGTGTTTTTGCGGGAAACCGGAAGGCTGGACGACGCGGAGAGTGCCTACCGGAAGGCGCTGGAGCTCAATCCGCGCATGGCCGAAGCGAAAAATGGCCTGGGCGAGCTCTGCCAGTTGCTGGGCAAGCTGGAGCAGGCGGAATCGGCATTTCTTCAAGCCATCGCACTCAAGCCGGATTATGCGGAAGCGTACAACAACCTGGGCGTATTGCTGGCTGAGCGCGGCCGGCTGAAAGAAGCGCTGGAAAGTTATCGCAAGGCTCTGGCTATTCGGCCTGACTTCGTTTATGCACTGAACAACATGGGCATCATTTACGCCGAAACGGGGCGGCTGGAGGATGCCATGGAATGCTATCATCGGGCGCTGGAACAGGATCCGTCTTTCGGCATGGCCTACAGTAACCTCGGCAATATTTACCGTGAGTTGGGCCAGGTCGATCAGGCCCGAGCCAGCTACGAGCAAGCTCTGGCGATCAATCCGGACGGCGACGTCACCCGGAGCAATCTGGGCACGGTGCTGATGGTACAGGGAAAACTGGATGAGGCGAAAATGGCCTACCAGCGGGCGATGGCGATCAATCCGGCCAATGCAGTCACGCACAGCAACCTGATTTTTTCGATGGATTTCGATGCCCTGGCGACTACGATAGCCCAGCAGGCGGAGCGAAAGGCATGGAATGAGCGGTATGCGGCTCCCTTGCGGGGTAGCTGGCAGCCACACGGCAATGTTCGCGACCCGGATCGCCGGCTACGGATAGGCTATGTTTCTGCCGATTTCCGGCTGCATTCGGCCGCCTATGGTTTTGCTCCGCTGTTGCTTCTCTATGACCATGAAAATTTCGAGGTGTTTTGCTATTCAAATTCACCGCGCAAGGATCAGATGACGAAGCAGTTCGTCGAATCCGTGGATGCCTGGCGCGAGGTATACGGGATGGGCGACGATCAACTGGCCATGATGGTTCGGGAGGATAGAATCGATTTGCTGGTGGATCTTTCCGGCCACTCGTCCGGCAATCGCTTGCTGGCCTTTGCCATGAAACCGGCCCCAGTTCAGCTGTCTGGATGGGGGTATGGCAATGGAACCGGGCTTGAAGCGATGGATTACCTCATCAGTGATGCGGTGAGCATTCCCCTGGAGGAAGCACGGCACTACTCGGAGAAAGTCGTTTACCTGTCCTGCCTCATCAGTTATGCCTGCCCACAGGAAGCGCCTCCGATTGTTGAAAAGCCGGATGCAGACAAGGAAATCATCTTTGGCTGTTTCAATAAAAGCATCAAATGGTCTGAAGCTTCGTTTGATTTGTGGTCTGAAATCCTGAAGGAGCTGCCGGGCGCACGATTGTTGCTGAAGGCAAAGGGCATGGAGCAGGAGGGGCAGCGGGCCAGGGTGTTGGCTGAACTGAGCCAGCGGGGGATCGCTGGCGGGCGTGTGGAGCTGATGGGAGGAAGCAGCTGGTACGACCACATGGCGGCCCTTTCAAAAGTCGATATTTCCCTGGACCCGGTTCCATACAGCGGCGGCATCAGCACCTTCGAGTCTCTCTGGATGGGGGTGCCTGTGCTGGCGTTATGCGGGAAGGTCATGCCCGGCAGGAGCTCCGCATCGATCCTGGCAAGTTTGGGCTTGAGCGATTGGGTCGCCGCAACGGAGAGCGATTATATACGGCTGGCAGTAGACCAGGCGCGGAATCGGGGCAGTCTCACGAACCTGAGAAAAACATTGAGAGACACCCTGACACATTCTGCGTCCGGGAACCAAAAACTCTATATGCATCAGGTCGAGCAGCTGTACCGTAAATTATGGCTTGACTGGTGCCGGGCGGGGCTGGAAAAGGTAATGCTTTGATCGATGACGAAAGAGAGAGCGTGCGATGAGCGGCGGAGAAATGCCTGATAATTCATCTCTTGATCAGTCAATCCAGCTTGCTTTGCAGCATCATCAGGCAGGACGGATTGCCGAGGCGGAAACGCATTACCGCACTATTCTTGATGCCCACCCAGACCAGCCGGCCGTTTTGCATTTTCTGGGATTGCTGCATGCCGAACAGGGCAATTTTCCATCCGGGATCGCGTTGATGAAACGGTCCATCGCCATCTTTCCCGCAGCGGCTGAGTTTCATAATAACCTTGGTTCGGTCTATGAAAGCCAGGGGGACTTCAAGAAAGCGGAACAGTCATTTCAAAAAGCTCTGGAGCGCAACAAGCATTATCCGGAAGCCTGGAACAATCTGGGTAACGTGAAATTTCACTTTGGCAAGCGCGGCGAGGCGGAAAAATGCTATCTGCGAGCAATCGCCATCCGGCCGGACTATGCACGGGCGAGCCTTAATCTGGCCAAGATTTACTCCAGCGAGGGGCGGGTCGAAAATGCCATCGAATGCTATCGGAATCTGACTGACCAGTTTCCCGGCCTGCTGGTTGCCTGGCAGGAAATGGGAAAACTGTACGCCGATACCGACAGGCTGGAGGAGGCAATCGGCTGCTATCGCAAAGCGCTGGCTATCGCGCCTGAAAATGCCGAAATGTGGGATCGGCTGGGCGGTTTTTACTATCGCAACAAGATGATGTATCTGGCGGTGGAGAGCTTTTCCCAAGCCGTGAAATGGATGCCCGATCGTGCCGAGTACCACATCAACCTCGGTATCGGCTGGCTTGAACAAGAAGTGTGGGCCGAAGCCATTGCCAGCTTCGGGCGGGCTATCGTACTCAACGCCGATTCTTACGATGCTTACTGGAACCTTGGCCGGATCTGGATGATGCTCAGAAAGCATGCGGAAGCAATCACATGCTTCGAGAAAGCTGCAGCAATCTCGGCCAAGGCGGAAGCCTTCAATGAGCTTGGGAATGCCCGGCTGCATTATGCCATGGAGAACAGGCTGCCTCTGGCCGATGCTGCCGAGTGTTATCTCAAGGCCATCGGGATTTCACCGGATCAGGCGATCTTCCATTGCAATCTGGGGTATGTTTATATGCTGACAGGTGCGTTGGATTTGGCAACCCAAAGCTATTTCGATGCGCTGGATCTGGATCCTACAAACGAGCCGTTTTACGTCAGCGTGGGCCACCTCCTGCAGGTTCAAGGTCGGTTCGATGTTGCCATTGAAAAATTCAGGCAGATACTGGTAAAGCACCCGGATTACAAACTCCACAGCTATCTTATCTGGTATCTGGACCGCATGCCCGGCGTGAGCCTCGAGGCCATGCAGGCTGAACGCAAGGAATGGGACCGAGTGCATATTCAATCCAGGGGCTATGTTATCGCGCCCCATCAACATGATCGAAATCCTGACCGCCGGTTGCGGGTAGGGGTTGTTTCAGGTGAGTTTTATCATTGTTCGGCAACGTATTCTTTTTTGCCGTTCATTGAGTTTCATGACAGAACATTGTTCGAAGTGACCTGCTATTCCAATACCGAGCCGGCTTACCGGGACGGGACAACTCAACAAATCGTCGGCATGGCCGAACGCTGGCGGGATATTTACGGAGTACCCGATGCCGAGGTGGCCCAGATGATACGGGAGGACAATATAGATATATTGCTCGATATTTCCGCGCATTCCTGGACGACCACCCGCTTGCCGGTATTCGGACAGAAGCCGGCGCCGATTCAAGTGTCCGGCTGGGGATATGCTTCCGGAACGGGGATGAAGGCGATGGACTACCTGTTGAGCGACAAGGTGACCATACGGCCGGAAGAACGCCACCTGTTTGCTGAAGAAGTGGCGTATCTTCCGTGCGTGATAGGGTATTCTTGCCCGGACCATGCTCCGCCTGTCGGCATGCTGCCGGCCGATCGCAATGCCGGAATCGTTTTCGGCTGCCTGAATCATCCGGACAAGCTTTCCGACGAGGTTCTGGAACTCTGGGCCGAGCTGCTGCTGTCGAGGGCGGGATCGACCCTGCTGCTGAAGTACGGCGGCCTCGAAGGCGGGCCTCATAGGCAGCGTATCCAGTCGGCCTTCAAATCCCGCGGCATAGAACCGGAAAGGGTGATCTTTCAGGGCAAGACGCCGTGGTACGAGCATATGGATACCTATAACCATATCGACATCTGCCTGGACCCGTTTCCGTCCGGAGGCGGGGTGACGAGTTATGAGGCGCTCTGGATGGGATGCCCGGTTGTCACCTTGACCGGCGACACGCTGGTCAATCGCTCCACGGCCTCCATTCTTTCCGCACTGGATTTGCATGACTGGATTGCCGGCACTCGGGAGGGCTATCTGGCCGTCACCGACCGGCTTGCGGATGATCTCGTCAGCCTGCGCGCCATGAGGGCATCGTTACGACAGCGATTGCTGGACTCTGCCGTGAGCCACCTGAACTATGTCCGTGCTGCGGAGAAAATCTTTCGGGCGATGTGGATCAAATGGAGCGAAAAAAACGGGGACCGCAATGGCGCGTCACATGGCTGAGCTGAACAACCGTTTCCAACAGGCGTTCAGCGCCCACCAGGCCGGGCATGCGGAGGAAGCCGAGCGAAAATACCGCGAAATCCTCGCGGAAGCGCCTGACCATCCGTTCTCTCTGCATTTCATGGGGCTGCTGCTGGCGGACCGGCAGCAACTCCCGCATGCCCTGGAACTGATGCGCCGTTCTATCGAACTGTCTCCTGCCATCCCCGAGTTCCATAACAATATGGGGATCGTGTTGGAAAAGACGGGAGCGCATGAGGAGGCGCTGCAATGCTACACCGCGGCGATACGGGCGCACGCCGGTTTCTCCGATGCCTACTGCAATCGGGCGGATATCCTGGCGACGCTAGGCAGGCTCGACGAGGCGCTGGCGGATTACCGGCAGTCCATCGATATTGCGCCTAATCATGCCAAGCCATACTTCAACATGGCAGGTGTGTTTTGCGCCCAGGGACGGGTTGACAACGCCATCGAAATGTATCGTCAGGCAATTGCGCTCCGGCCGGATTATTTCCTCGCCTGCCGGGCCCTTGCCATTCTGCTGCAAAAAGCGGGCCGTCATGCCGAGGCTGCGGAAGCGTTCCGCCAGGCGATCCGTTTGCAGCCGGGCCATCCTGAGCTCCATCAATGCCTGGGGGCGACTCTGGACAAGCTGGGCGACCTGACCGGGGCTTTTCAGGCGTACCGCCAGCTGCTGCTGCTGGATCCCAGGTCGGGCAGCCTTATCCAATTCATCTATTACTCGCTGATCCCGCAACATATCGATTTTGCGATTAGCGCACTGCGTGAAACGCTCGAATTGTTGCCGGATCACCATGTTCTGCACAGCTTTCTGATCTGGCTGCTGGACCGGGCACCGGCAGTCGCTCTCGCCGAACAGCAGGAAGAACGGCGGCGCTGGGACTGGCAGCATGTGCGCTCGAAAGGCATCGCGCAGCTTCATCCCGGCAATGACCGGGACCCGGAGCGGAAGCTGCGGGTAGGCATCGTGTCCGGCGAATTTTATCAGTGCTCCACCGTGTACGGCTATGGGCCGTTCCTGTTTTACCGGAATCGTGCCTTGTTCGATGTGGTCTGTTATTCCAACAGCGAGACCGAGGACGGCATGACGCGCCGCATCCGCGAGGCGGCAACCCTCTGGCGGGATATCCGCGGAATCCCCGACGAGGAAGTGGTAAAAACCATCCGTCAGGACGGCATCGACATCCTGATCGACATTTCTTCCCATTCCTGGACGACTTCCCGGCTGCACGTTTTCGGATACAAGCCGGCTCCGATCCAGGCCACTGGTTGGGGCTATGCCGGCGGGTCCGGGCTTGGGGCGATGGATTACCTGCTCAACGATGCGGTGATCATCCCGGCTGGAGAGCGGGCGCATTACGTCGAAGAGATTGCCGATCTGTCGTGCGTCATCGGCTACCTTTCCCCCGATAACGCCCCGATGGTGGGGCCGTCTCCTTTCGAGAATAATGGGTTCGTGACATTCGGCTGCTTCAATCATATCCACAAACTATATAAGGATACCCTGTCGCTCTGGGCGGAAATCCTGAGCGCAGACCCCACAGCCAGGCTTGTGCTGAAATACCATGGCATGGATGGGCCGGAGAATCGCGACTACCTGGCCAGATTCTTTGCCGATCGCGGGATATCTCCAAGTCGCCTGACCCTCATGGGAGGGACGGACTGGCATACCCATATGGCAGCCTACAACATGGTTGACATCGCCCTCGATCCTTTTCCTTCCAGCGGCGGGGTGACGACGCTGGACGCCCTGTGGATGGGCGCCCCGGCCGTGACCCTCTATGAGAAAAGCATTATCAGCCGATCCTCGGCCTCGATCATGAGCGTTATCGGCCTCGAAGAACTGGTGGCGCACGATGAAAGGGAATACTGGACGATTGCGACCAGGCTGGCTCAAGACAGGCCAAGGCTGGCGCACCTGCGCCAGGGCATGAGAGAGCGGGTCGCCTCTTCTCCGATCGGAGCGGAAAACTATGCCAAGGAAGCGGAACGGTTATTTCGAAACATGTGGCGACGTTTTTGCAATGCCAACGATGCAGGCCGGAAATAGAGCGGGAGACGTATGGAATTCGATGAAGAGGTTTTTGATGGCGCCGTCTTGCTGGCACGAGGTCTCGTATACCAGAATGGCGTGATCCCGACCTACAACAAAACGGGCTATATGAGGAATTTCCTGTGTGAATTCAGCAGGAAATTCGTTTCCCAGGAATTGTCGCCCTCTGACCGGGTGCTCGAAGTGGGAAGCGGCATCGGTTCGGTGGTTTGCCATTTGCTGAAGAAAAGGATAGGGAATATCGTGGCGGTGGATACCGAACCCCGGCACCTCGAATTGATGAGCGAACTGCTTGCGCCGTATATGGAGGCTCACCCCGGCTCGATCGTGGAAAAACACTGCACGGCGCTCCCTGAACTGGCTGCATTGGAAAAAGGCGGATTTCGCTCCATTCTTTGCGCCCAAGTGCTGCATTACCTTGAACCGGAAAATTTCGAACGCTCCCTGGAGCGTCTGCGCCAGTTGCTGGTAGCGGGCGGAACCCTGTACCTGACCGTGGGCTCGCCCTACAACACGGTTTATCAGGGATTCATGGAGGAATATGAGCGCCGCAGAGAAGCCGGCGAGCGTTTCCCTGGCTTCATGGCCAACGTGAAAAAATATCATCCCAACGGCGCCAACAACAATCCCGGTTTTTCCCTGTTTTTTGATCCAGAACTGCTTGCCGAACGTGTCGGAGAAGCCGGTTTCCTGATTCAGGAAGCGTCTTATGTGGATGCCGCCCGCTATGGCCGCCGCCTGGCAGGGGTCGTGGCTAAAAAGGCGTAACGAAATACGGCGCCGGCGCTATATCACCCTGGCTGGCACGCCCACTGCCGTGCTATGGGGTGGGATGCTTTCCAGCACCACCGAGCCTGCCCCGATGATGGAACCTTCCCCGATTTCGATCCGGTTGATCAGGGTGGCGCCGGTATGGACATGGGCGCAGGTCCGCAGTGTAACGTTGCCCGCCGTGGTGACTCCAGGATCAACCTGACAGCATATCTCGAGCACATTGTGGTGATCCAGGCTCGCCCCGGTGTTGATGATCACACCTGACTGTATTTCCGCCTTGTAGCCGATAATGCTTCCGGCGTTGATCCATACGCCCGGAGCAATGATGGCCTCCGCCAGAACGAGCACGCTGGGATGAATGGCCGAAACCAGTTCGAAACCCTGTTCCTGGCAGATTTGAATCTGGCGTTTGCGGACGGAATTTTCCGGGGTCAGGGGCAACACCTTGCGGATGCCCATGCTTTTCAGCTTGTTCGCCCACTCCAGGGTGACGATGAACGGACGTCCCTTGAAAGTGCCTTCGACAGGAAACGACGTGCGCCGGGAGACGCGCCGTTGGTTTTCCGCCGCCACATCCACGGAAAAAGGCTCACCCGACTCATAGACAAAGCACGCGATCCTGTCGCCGCTGGTCTGCTCGAACCAGGTTTCCACCTGGCCGGCGGCCCCATCGTGATATCCCAGTATGGCAACCGGCTCCATGGTCTAGCGCTGCCCGGGAGAATGGTTTTCGAATTCGCGGAGCGCGGCGAGGACGCGGTCGATATTCGCGACAGGCTGAGCCGGGCCGCATGGCAGAAACACGCCTTGCTCGGAGAACTGCCGTGAATGGGGGTATTCCCCGGCATTGCCGAAATAAGCAGCAACGTGAAGGTCTGGATAGAACGGGCGAACATCGATATCGCGTAACTCCAGAAACCGGATAAGTTGTTCACGTTCGGCGCACAGCGCTTCCACGTAGATGGGAATTTCGCCTTGATCCGGATACACCGGGAGCAGGCGTACGCGGGAAAGCCCCGCCATGCCCAAGGCGTAGCGCGCATGAATCGCGGTGACAGAGGCGATGCGCTCATTTAGCCGATCCAGCTGGGCAAGGCCGATGGCGGCCTGGATGTCGGTGAAGCGGAAATTGAAGCCCGGCATGCTCCATTGGGCATGGATGACATCGTTGACGCCGTGCGTGCGGATGGACTTGAGCTTGCGGTAGAGATGTTCGTCGCGGGTGGCGACGAAACCGCCCTGACCCGTCGATATCAGTTTTGCCACCGAAAGTGAAAAGCAGCCCATGTCCGACCGGGTGCCCAGCATGCCATTGTGGTCGCGGGCGGCAAAGGCCTGGGCGGCATCCTCGATAACCGCAAGTCCATGGCGATGCGCCAGCGCATTGATCGCGTCCATGTCCACCGCGCGCCCGTTGAGATGCACGGGAATGATGGCTCTGGTCTTGGATGTGACCAGTTCTTCCAGGTGGGCGACATCCAGTATCGGCTTGTCCGCATGCACATCGGCAAATACCACTTTGGCGCCCAGCAGAAAAGGGGCGTGGGCCGTGGCAATCCATGTGCGATTGGGGACGATGACTTCATCGCCCCGTCCGACGCCAGCTGCCATCAGTGCCATCAGCAGCGACATGCTGCCGCTGGTGGTGGCAACTACGTAGGGTACGCCGAGAACGTCGGCAAGCGCCGACTCAAACCGGGCCGTGATTTCCCCCTGGCTGATATGTTCGTGGCTGATCGCATCGGTGACGCGGCGGATCTCTGCGTCGCCGAAATGCGTCCGCCACCAGGCGATTTTTTCCATTATTGTTGTGCCTTCCGGATATGCATGCACTATTGCTCAATACGAAAATCAGGCAAGGGTAATACAAACTTGCCGCCTTGGGCTTTGAATCCCGGATGCCTGGCCGTGATGGGTGCCGCATATCGCCAAGGAAAAAGAATCACATAGTCGGGATTCTTCTCGTAGAGCATTTCGGAAGGCAGGACGGGGATGTGGTTGCCGGGGCTGTGGAGGTTATGTTTTATGGGGTTGTCATCGACCAGAAACTGCAGCTTGTCGCCGAGCTCAAGCGCATAAATCAGGGTGGTAACCCCTACCGAGGCCCCATAGCCCGCCAGGGTCAGATGTTGCGTTTCACATTTTTTTGTCAGCGCGGAGAATCTTTCGCGCAGATGATCGAGCAACTGGATGAGCGGCTGATAGCTGGCGGGATTTTTCAGGCCGAAAGCTTCCTCTTGCGATAGAAATGCCTGAACGGTGCTCGATGGGGATGCGCCGTCTTTCAACCACCGCACAATGCCGCGGATGGAACCGCCTTTTGAAGCGCTGTGTTGAATTTCCACCAGTGCCAAACCGTGGCGCCTGAAAAACTTGTCCAGCGGAGCCACTGAAAAATAGCTCAGGTGCTCATGGTAAATATTGTCGATGACGCGATTGTTCACCAAATCCGGCCAATAACCCGTTTCGAATACGAATGCGCCGCCGGGTGCCAGCAGCATAGTTACGCCTGCGATAAAGCTGTCGAGGTCGTCGATATTGGCAAATACGTTATTGGCCGTAATGATTTGAGCTTGCCCATGTGCGGCGCAAATCGCCTGGGCCGTTGCAAGATCGAAAAATCTCGCCAAAGTGGGGATGCCGGAACGGGTCGCTTCTTCGGCGAGGCTGACTGCCGGGTCTACACCCAGCACCTGGCAGCCGCTGTCACGGAAGAACTTCAATAGCGTTCCGTCATTGCTGCCGATATCCACGACCAGCGCATCTGGCGGAGGTTGAATAGAATCGATGACGGCGGCGGCGTAACGGCGGAAATGCTCAGCAAGGCCAAGGGAAATCGAAGTGCGGTACAGATACTCCCCATAAAGGAATCCGGGATCTACCACATCCAGAAGCTGGGCCAGCCCGCAGTCGCGGCACAGATACACATCCATCGGAAAAACAGGCTGGGGCACGTCAAGCCTGATCTTGGGCACGAAGTGATCTCCTGCCGGCGTGGCGGGAAGGGGAAGGGCAAGCGACAGCTCGTCAGAGCCGCAAAGCCGGCAATCCTTGCGTCGATGGTGAAGAGGGAGGGTCATAGGGTTTTTCCTGGTGAGGTGAAGTCCCGGGTCAAGAAATGTTCAATGGCTTCACTATCGTTTTCCGCAGGCGCCCAGGGGGCGAACACCGTATCCTCGCGACGGAACGGGCCATTGGTGGTCTCATGAAAAAGGAAGACGTCCGTACGAATAATCAGGGTATGAAAAAACGAACTGTTGAGTCGGTAATAAAACGTCTTGCCCGTTGCCGGGAGCCCTATGGGAATGACGTGCCGCACCGTGCCGCCATCATCAAAAACGACAATATCGGCCTCGCCTTCGACCACATGGAGCGATTCGCTTTTTCCCGGATGCTTATGGGGGCGCACATAAGCGTTGCGGCAATGGAGGATCAGCATCTCATGCAGTGGGTCGCCAATGTCGGGATGCATGCAGATTCTGGCTCTCTGCCGGGCGGTCTGGCGCGCTATTCGTTTCAACGTGTCCACGTCGTCGCGATCGAGCGATACGGGATTGCCGGCGAAATAGAATATTTCTTCGTTGGCTGTGCCAATGAATTTGTTATTCGCCGGGATCATGCGCGAGCACCGTTGCCTATGGCCAGGTAATAATTTTTCCCGCCGGGAAAAAGAGAGTGCATGTGCGGAATCTGCGGCCCCAGTTTCTCGATAAGGCGGGCCTCTGCAATCGGATTGATCCCGAACAGGCATCGCTGGATATTATTTTGAACCATGGCCGATGAGAGGCGTATCGAAAGCTTGGACCCCGGCATGAGCAGGCCCTGCTTATGCGGGTCGTCATCCGCGACGAACTGGATGTGTTCCGAAACGCCGAATGTATTGACGAACGAGCAGGCCAGATGGCCCGCGCCGAACAGGGCGATTTTCTCGGCAGAATGGCGTTTGAAAAATGCTCTTGTTTGGTCGCGGTGAGCGGCAAAGGCTGCCCCATAGCGCCTGCCCCGGTTAAGTTCTGCGGTGACATCGACGGATGCGCCGGCTCGGGATTCGGCAACCCGGAAATGGCCGACCAGCGAATCCTCAAACGGGTAGCAATATCGTGCTATCGCCTCCATGGCCAATCCCTCGGCCCTGGCATAGGCCCGGAATGTTTGTTCGGTGAAATAAAGCGTGTGCTCTTCCCAGGGCATCATGTAATTCTGTTGTTCAAGCGATTTTTGGCAATCGGGGATTTCCAATATCAGGCGGCCGCCGGGAGCAACCAGAGCCTTGAGCGCGGCGATGAACGCTTGCGGATTCTCGGCGTGCTCCAGAATATGGCGGGCGATGACCACGTCTGCCTGCCCTTTACGGCTTGCGATGTCGTCGGCTCTGGCCTCGGTAAGCGCGTGCTGGAGCGTTTCTATGTTGCTGTTGGGATCATGGATGCCCAAGTCACGCGAGGGGTCGATGCGCCGGGTATGCGTGAAGCCCAGCCGCTCGAATCGCGCCAGCGTGGAATCGTCTTTGTAGCTCATGCCGAGGATCGTTGCGCGCGAAGTGATGCCCGGAAGGCGGACGATGTCTTCCACCATCCGATCAAGATGGCCTTCAGGCTCGTTGTATTTGATCCAGTCGAAGCGGGGAACCAGCGCCCCAACGGGTAATGGCTGTTTCAAGAATATCAGCCCGGTTTCCTGGCATTGAGCGAGCGCCAGCGGATAGGACTCCTGCGGTTCGTCGGCGGAGTGCAGAAAATGGCTGCATACCGGCTGCGGTCCGAAATCGAGCAAGATTTCATGGGCTTTTCCTGTGGGAGAGAACGTCATCACGCAGTCTCCTCAAGGGAAAAATCCGCGAGAAGGCGGGCGATGCCTTCATGCAGGGAAGTGAACGCTGCGCCAGGCAGCAGCTCCCGGAGCAGCCGGTTGCGGTAAGCCTGGTCGACGCGTGGTTTGCTGCGCGGTTTGGAGGTCACGGCCAGCGGAGCGTGCTGCGCCAGGCAATCCAGTATCTCGCGGAAGGAATGGCTGGTTCCGGTCGCGATGTTCACTACGCCTGCGTACCCGTGCAGCGCGAGCTCGCAGGCGATGCGGGCGGCATCGTCGATGAACACGAATTCGCGCAGTTCTTCGCCGCCTCCCCACAGGGTAATGTCTCCGTTGCTGTACAGCGCATTCCAGACGAAGCCGGTAGGGCCGTATCCCCTTGATTTATCGCCTGTGCCGTAGATGAGCGGGGCGCGCAGGATCAACAAGGAGGTGCGGGTATGCTCAAGCGTTTTTTTCAGCAATTCTTCAGCGCAATATTTGCCGACCCCGTAATAGGTGCTGGGATTGATGGCGGTGCTCTCGGTGATGTCGAGATTGCTGCTGCCCTCGCCATAAACCGAAGCGGAGCTGAAATAGACTACCCGCGCGGGCGGATGCTTTTCCAGCATGCGGCACAGGTTTTCTGTCACCCGCAGATTGGTGGAAAAAATGTCCAGGCTGTCGCCCAGCTGCTTTTTGACCGCGGCGCACAAGACGACGATGCTGTCGGTTGTCAGCCAGGGGGCAAGTCTTGCAGCTTCTTCCGCACGCGAGAGGTCGATGCGGGGCGGGGTCAAGACTTCCAGGTCGGGAAAAGCGTTGCGGAAGCATTCGACCAGGCTGCGGCCGATGAAGCCTGTATGGCCGATAACGACGACTTTCCGCTTATGGTCGGGACTGGATACCTCGGTCATGAATTTTTCTTTATCAATCTATAGACTTATTAACCGGCGAGTTCATTCGAAATAGATGAATTCGTAGTCGCCGCGATAGCCGGATTCGTGGAACAGCCAGACCCATTCCTCGGGCCGGAAAAAGCTTTCGCAAGTCAGCGCCCAGCATTGCAGGTTGAACAATTCGGCGTCGCTGCGGTATCCCTCCACCATGACATATTGGTGGTGTGCGACCCGGTCCATTTCGGTTAACGCAGCTTTGAGCCCATCGATGCGCAGGTTGTGCAGCGTGCCGAGGGAGATGGCGAGATCGAAGCGGCCATCTTCGAACGGAAACGTATCCTGCGCCCTGTGCAGGAACAGCCGGTCGCGCACCTCTTCCTTGGCGTTTTCGAGCGCGTATGCCGAAATGTCGAAACCCGTGATCTCGGTTTTGGGCAGCAATTTTTTCAGCTCATACAGCAGAAAAGCCTTGCCGCAGCCGACGTCGAGGATCCTGGCACCGTCCTTCAGCTTATAGGTTTCGATGAGGCTGCGCGCCACCGTTTCCCAGCGTCCGTCATAGCGGTATCCGCCGTAGCCGTATTTTCTGTCGCCGTCCCAGTAATCAAAATCGTATCGCTTGGCGACTTCCATGCAATGGATCTTGTCGTTGACCATGCGCGCCACATAATCGCGAGCGGTTTTTTTGTGCAGCGGGGTGACGATGTTCAGCAGTTTTCCCATGATGCTGTTTCCCGGCCGAGGGTTCAGACAAAGCTGCCGTGATCAGGGTCCAGCGACAACAGGTCCAGGATGGCGAGATTCTTGCCGTGGCTCACGCAGTGGTGGCCGCAGACCTTGGATGGGTCGAGGCTGAACAGGCGCTCGCGATTCTCATCCGAGAACCAGAACTCCTTGAACGAACGGTCGCGTATCGAGCCCAGCGTGCCGGCCTGGGTGTAGGCCTTGTCCTGGCAGGTATATACTATGCCGTCGGCGCCTATTACCGTCAGAAACATGAGGTAAGGGCAGGAGGTGTAGCTCTTGTCGAAGCGGTCTTCCAGTTCATGGTAATGGTTGATGACGTCGAACTTCCCGTCGGCCAGGGTTCTGGCCTGGGCGATCTGTGCGCTTGCACGCTCCATGATTCTGGCATGATAGGCATTGTTCTCCGTGCCGCTGTTGGCGATTACCACGCCCGAAAACTTGACGTGGTTGACGCCGGCGTCCTTGAGCAGCGCACAGGCTTCGTACAAATGGTCGCAATTATCTTCGTCGATAATAAAGCTGACCCCCAGCACGCATTTGGAACCGCGCGCGCTAAAGTCGCGGATGTTCTGCAGCAATCGGGTGAATTCCCCATGCTGGATCTTGCGCGCCTTGGCATAGCTCGCGTCGTCCCAGCCGTCGATGGAGATGCGTATCCAGGTGCCATGTTCGGCGAAAGCGTCGGCGACCTTGCCCTTGAGGTTGGCGCCATTGGTCAGCGAGGCGACACGTACGCCACCCTCGGCCAGGCGCTTGACCACTTCCGGCAGCGGTTTGTAAAGCAGAGGCTCGCCGCCGCCGGAGAAGGTGACCGCCTTGACGCCCATGGAAATCACGTCATCGACGATTTCGAACATCTTTGCTTCGGGCAGGCTGTCTTTCAGATCGATGTCCTCGCCCAGCTGCAGGTTGCTTACGCGATAGGCGCAGTACCAGCAGTCGTGGTTGCAGTGATTCATGGGCTTGATACGGATATGCACCGGTGCCGCAACCTTCTGATCGCGGAAGGCCTCGACATGGTCGGTATAACGAAGAAACTTGAGATTGCTGTAAAGCTTGGACATGATGAGATTCCTGATTTACGGCGTTACAGCGCCTTTGTCACGCGCTGGACGATGGCTGCGGCGGAAATGCCGTAATGTTCGCGCATTCCCTCCTGATTTTTGATCTCGTGTACGAAGCCGGGCTCGATCCCCAGGCAATGCAAGCGCCATCGGGCATCGCTCCTCGCATGCTCCAGCGCCAGCCGGGCGCCCAGACCGCTATCCGCGTAGTGCTCTTCCACGACGAATACCTGATCGATGCCGTCCAGCATCGCCTGCAGTTCGCGGGAAGGCAGCGGCTGCACCATGGGCAGGGAAATGATGCGGGGGAAGATGCTCCGTGCATTCAGCAACTCTTTGGCTTTCAATACTTCCGACACGACGGTGCCGTGAAACACGAGCGCCACCTTTTGCCCATCGGCAACAAGTTGCGGGTGGGTGACATCGAAGGCGCTGTCGGTATGGACGTCAGGCTCGCCGCGCTTGGCGAGGCGTACGAACATCGGCTGCTCGCTGGTGAGCGAATAGCGCGCCGCCAGCCTGGCCTCTATCGGATCCATCGGCGAGAACACCTGCAAATTCGGCAAGGTGCGCGCCAGCCCCAGGTCTTCTATCGAGTAATGGGTCATGCCCTGCATCGCATACGTCAGGCCGCAGCCTATGCCCACCAGCGTCACCGGCAATTTTTGGTAGCAGATGTCGTTCCTGACCTGCTCGTAGCAGCGGTACAGTACGAACGGCGTGATGTTGTAGACGTATACCTTGAAGCCGGCCATCGCCATGCCTGCGGCATGGCTGATCATGTTCTGTTCGGCGATGCCGAGGTTGAGAAAACGGTCTGCCTGCTGCTCCTTGAACTGGTCGAACACGCCCAGCCCGGCGTCGCCCGAGATGATGAATATGTCGTCGCGCCGCCGGCATTCGTCGATGATGGTATCGATAAACGAATTTCTCACTGCAGTTCCTCGAATGCGCGGGCCTTGTGCTCGTCGGTTACGATGTAGTAGTGCCAGATCAGCTGGTCTTCCATGAAGGACACGCCCTTGCCCTTGGTGGTGCGCGCGATCAGCGCCCTGGGCTTGCCTTGGGTATCTTCGCGCAGCGCCCGCCCGAGCGCTGCGTGGTCGTGCCCATCCACCTCTATTGCATGCCAGCCGAAGGCCTGCCATTTTTCTTTCAGCGGGGTAAAGCTGCACAGTTCGTTGGGACGGCCGTAGCCTTGCAGATTGTTGTAGTCGACAATGACCGTGAAATTGTCCAGGCCCAGCGTGGGTGCGAACAGCGCGCCTTCCCAGATCGAGCCCTCCTGGGTCTCGCCGTCGCCGACGACAACGAACACCTTGCGGCCGTTGTCCTGCTTCTTGAACGCATAGGCCAGTCCCAGTCCCATATTGAAGCCGTGCCCCAGCGACCCTGCGGAAATTTCCACGCCTTTGGCGGAAAAGCGGTCCAGGTGGGCCGGCAGATCGCCTTCGTTGCGGCAGTATCCTTGCAACAATGCGCGGTCCAGGATGCCGCTCTCTGCCAGCGTCGCATACAGCGACATCGCCGCGTGCGCCTTGCTGAGAATGAAAATGTCGCGGCGCTCCCAATCCTGCAGGCGCAGCACATCGAAATACAGCACCGTCAGGATGTCGGCGCACGACAGCGCGGAGCCGACATGCGGTCCCTTGCAGCCGTGCGCCAGTTCCACGATGGTGCGGCGGACGGCGTTGGAAATATTTTTCAGTTCGGACATGCTGCGGGCCTAGATGAAATTGGCATGAGGCACCAGGTTCTGATCGATGCGGTATAAATAACGGTTGACTTCGTCCATCCGGCAGTTGAGTCGGCATTCCTTGATGTCGAGTTCGTTGCGGACGAAATTGAAGCTTTCGCGGCGTTTCTCGCTCTGCCAGATATCCTTGAATGAGTTCCGATTGATGTTGCCGTATTCAAAACGCTCGTCCAGCAGATAGGCGCTGCACCCATACACGGCGCCATTGGCCATCATGTAGGCCCAGACGAAAGGCGTGGCATAGCAGCGCGGATAGCGTGCCGATTCCTTGGATATGGTTTTCTGCATGGTATTGCTGCGGAATACTACCTGGAAGCTGTCGGTGTTGTACGCGGCCAGTTTTTCTCCCAGAGGCAACAATCCGCTGTAATCCACTTCGTTGTAGGCTCGGGTTTCGCTGAAAAGATGTTGGGAGTATGGCTTGATCACGAGATAATCGAGCCCGATCTCGTCGCGGCAAATGCGCGCCAGGGCTTCCATTTCATCCATGTTTTCCGGCAGCAGCAGCGATTGCATGCCTATCGCGCAGCCCAGGTTTTGGGATTTTTTCAGTTCCACCGTGCGTTTCAGATTGTTGATCACGCGGTCGAAATCGGCTGCCTTGGTACGGTGAATTCTGGCGTAGCTTGCCGCGGTGCCGGCATTGAACGACACCTTGATCCAGGAGATATGCGGCAGCGTCTGCAGGAAGCGTTCGTTCATCGCCACGCCGTTGGTGGTGAAGGCGACATCAATGCCGGCCTGTTTGGTGGCGACCACGATCTCGTCGATTTTCTTGTGCAGCAGGGGTTCGCCTTCGCCCGCATACATCACGCTTTTTACGCCCAGTGCGCCCATTTCGGCCAGGCGTCTCTTGAGCAGATCCGTGTCCAGCATCACCGATTGATATCCGATGTAATCCACCGCGCAAAACGTGCAGCGGTGGTTGCAGGCGCCTACCGGCGAGATTTCTATATAGATCGGGTAAACCTCTTTTGCCTTTTCCCAGTCGTTGCCCACTTGCAGCAACTGGGCGGTGCGAATGGGGTGATACATGAGCTTATGGCTGTCGATGCCATAGGTGTCAGACATAGGATGTTTCCGGATTGAGGCTCAAAAGTTTTTTTACGGCGGCAATGACGCGATCTTGAGAGATATGCGCCATGCACAATCCGTCCGGATTATGGCAGGAAGCGGCAATGCAAGGAATGCAGCTCCAGTTCACGTTGGGCGTGAGCTTGATCAGATGATCGCAGTCGTCTACTTCGGTGGATTTGGTCGGACCAAACATGGCGACGACCTTCTTGCCCAGTGCCAGGGCGATATGCAGGCCCAGCGAATCGTTGGTGATAATCATGCGGCAGCTGTTGATCCATTCAATGTAGCTTTCGATATTGTCCATGCCCTGCTGCCAGGATATCGAATGTTCGCCCGCCAGTGCGTCGTGCAATTGCTGCCAGTTGGGGTCTGGCCAGCGTTTGATCGGAAATTTACCGCCTACCTGGTGGTTGAGGCCGATATCGTATATTTCCTGCGATTTCGGCTGGTGGCCCAGGATGTAAGGCTCGTTGCGGTATTGCTTGCCTATCATCTCGTACAGCATCGTGGACCAGCTTTTCGACTGTTGGCGCTTGAAGCTGATGTCCTTGCTCATCGACAGCGCATGGTCCGAATTGTCGTACGCATGGGCGGCATGGGTGACGTGATCGAAACGGAAGCCGTAGCGCCGCCAGGCGGAAATCTTGTCCACCATGGCGCAGATGCCGGGATCTTTTTCGAAGTTCACCACCACATCGAACCACTCGCTCATCAGATGGAAGGGCGTAAACGGATTGACCGTCAGGATGCGATGAATATAGGGGTTGCCCTTCAGCAGGTCGGCGCCCTTGGCATCCACCAGCCAGGTCACCTCGTATTTTTCCGGCGGAAAGTCGTGCAGCACCACGGTGGCCCGCAGGATGTCGCCCAGGCTGACGATGCCGCTGGTGTCCGGGTCCAGGGTTTCGCTGTAGCCCATCTTCAGGATCAGCACGCGATGCTTGCGGTCGTCCAGAGGCGGCAACGGTGGAGTAGGAAACATCATGCCTGCAGGTACTTCCGTTGATGGGGCAGGATTTCGGGATGGTCTAGCAGTTTCTGCGGCATTGCGATATTGCGAACCTCCACCGAGGTGTGAGCGATACTCATATCGTCCAGGCTCTGGAAGCGGTTGTTTTTGACCTTGGTATCGCAGCCGATGCAGCGCCCGTAAAAATGGCAGCTGCGGAACTGACGCAGGCTGTCCATCGTGAATTCCGGATCCAGCATATGCCCGATAGGCTTGATGGCCTGTCCGGCAAAGAACTGAGCGAAATTTTCCTGATAGCTATAGTTTATTGCTTTCAAAGCAGGGAATTCTCTGGCGGCCGTACCGGCTTTCCAGGCCTCGTACAGGTAGAAATGGCAACCCCATACAAAGCCCAGAGGATCCATCAGCAACTCGCTGGTGCGGCATTCGCAGCTCAGCGTGTGCGGATGGATGCCCGCCGCCGTCAGGTGAGTAGAAAACGGGTATAGATAGGCGCCATGCAAATGGCCGTTGTAGAGGCCAAGGAACTCCTTGGTTTCGAACGGCACCCGATTCTCATAAACCGTTTTCATCTGGGAAGTGAGCACATTCTCCGGGTGGGCTACCATATAAATGCCGACATCGCTTTCGGCCTTGACCGGCGAAACCTTGAACCCGTATTCGGCGAGTGCCTCGCAACGTTCCACCAGTTCTTCGAAACCGCGGCCTTTCCAGGCCCGGTCCATCTCGTCCCGGTGATAGCTGACGCGGATCGAAGGATAGGGAGCCTGGCGTTGCAGTTTGGCTTGCTGCCCGTTGAGTATGCTGGCAAATTTTTCGGGTTTGAGCGCGAAGTTGGTGAGCAGGTCGAAGTAATGGGGCAGCGGCGCCATGATCTCGCCCAGTCCCCGGCTACCCCAGTAAATCATCGGTTCCCCGCCCTGCAAGGTGATGGGGAGATCGGCGGAGAAAGGGATGCGGGCCAAGGCCCGGACCCAGGCTTCTGGCGGCAAGGCGGTCTGCGGATTGTTAAATAGTTCCCGGCGCTGGCCCGACTGTTCGGGGTCATTGATGCAATAGCTGCAGTTGAGGTTACAGTCCAGTGTCAGAAAGACCGCGATATAGTTCAGCTCGGCTGGCAACGCGAGCGATGGAAGATCGGTCTGGGGATGAATCTCTTGCTGTCTGAACGTATTCATTGTCAGTTTAAAACCAAAGTGCCGAGCCGCCTGTTTTGAATTATAGTATCGCCAACCTCAAGGCCAGTAATGCTGCGGACGCGGTGCGGCAGATGCAATGCGGCATTCACAATGTTGAGTAGGATACCGGAGAATTTTAGATGGCGGAAAATAAAAAAATCGTTTTGCATGTCGGGTGCGGTCCGGTCAATGAGCTGACTTTTCACCCGCATTTCAAAAACGAGGCATGGCAGGAAATTCGACTGGATCTCGATCCCGATGTGCATCCCGATATTGTCGCGTCGCTGACCGATATGCGGGCCGTTCCCGCCGGTTCCGTGGATGCGGTGTGGTCCAGCCATAATGTTGAACATCTTTTTCCTCATCAGGTGCCCACCGCGCTTCGTGAGTTCATGCGGGTGCTCAAGCCGGAAGGCTTTGTCTTGGTCACCGTCCCCGACCTCCAGGCCGTAGCCGCTCTGGTGGCGGCGGATAAGCTTGACGATGTGGCCTACCATTCTCCGGCGGGGCCGATTGCCCCACATGACATTATCTTTGGATTGCGCGCCGAAACCGCAGGCGGCAATGATTTCATGTGTCATCGCACCGGTTTCACCGCGAAAACGCTGTATTGGGCTTTGGTATCGGCAGGATTTGCGGAAGTTTTAGTGCAGCGCGACGGATTTTCGCTCTGGGCTACCGCTTACAAGCAGCGCCCCAAGGAGCCCAAAGCCCTGGCTGGGGTTGATGTCGATGTCTACAGGCCATCGCAAGCCGACCAGGTATCGACTTACTACCATGTATGGCAAGAGCAGCATCGGTCAACGGTCGAACAAAAGATTCTAAGCGAGCGGCGCATCGCTGCCTGGCCATTCGCGCCTCGCGCCCATTTGGCGATACTGGCGACCAAGCAGGATGATCAGTTGCTGGCCGCTACTATCGGTTCTCTGGCAAGGCAATATCATATGCCGGCTCGAATTACCGTGGTAGCCACATTCGAGCCTGCGGCCGAGTGGCAAAATAACGAGCGCTTGTGCTGGCATGTGGCCCGTGGAGACTTGTTGCAGGAAGCCAATCGGGTGCTGCTCGAGTTTGACGCCGACTGGGTTGGCTACGCTGATGCCGGCGACCAGTTCGCGCCCCATGCGCTTTTCTCTCTTGCCGAAGCCAGCCTATCCCACCCTGCTTGGCAAGTGATCTATTCGGATGAAGATCGCATCAACAATGTCGGCATGCGCGAACTTCCGCATTTCAAGCCGGATTTCAACCCGGCATTGTTGCGGAGCTATCCTTACATAGGCGGCCTGATGCTGCTCGAGGCGAAGCTGTTCAGGCAGCTGGAAGGTTTTGATGCCGAATTCACCGGCGTGGAAGAGCACGATCTCGTGCTTCGCGCTTATGAGCGGGTCGGTGCCGCAGCTTTCGGCCACGTTGCCGACGTGCTTTATCACCGCTTGACCGATGGCGGGCATTGCAACCTCCCGGTTTCCGAGTTGATAGAGCGCGGACGCGCAGCTGTTGCTACGCACCTAAAGCGGCTGGGCATATCTGCTGAAGTGACGCATGGCATATTTCCGGCCAGCTATCGTGTACGTATCAAGGCTGCCGGAGAGATTTCGGTTTCGGTGCTGATCGTTGCCGACGCCGGTCTGGCGCATCTCCAGCGTTGCGTGGAGAGCGTGCTCGATCAAACGTCCTGGGCTAATTACGAGATGGTGGTGCTTGCTGATGCAGGTGCGGCGGACGATGTGCGAAATTATGTCGCTGCGCTAGGTAATCTTGGCGAACCGCGTATTCGTGCGCTTCTGGTAACCGAAGACTTGGGGTGGGCCGAGTCGCGCAACCGGCTTGCGGCCGAAGCTTTGGGTGAATATGTCGTCTTCTTGCAGGCTGAGTGCGCCGTATTGCAGGCGGATTGGATCGAGGAGCTGTTGGGAAGGGCTGCCCAGCCGGGAGTGGTCGCAGTCGGGCCGCGCCTGCTGCGACCGGATGGCAAGGTTTCCGGTGCCGGCGCAATATTGGGGTTATACAACCAGCCTGTTGCCTCGCTGTTTGTCAACGCGGCTCTCGATTATCCCAGCTACTACGGACGTGCCTTGCTGGATCAGAATTTCTCCGCTTTAACAGGGGCTTGCCTGATGCTTCATCATGCCGATTTCCGCTCGGCCGGTGGCTTCGGCGCTGCTTTCAGCGATGATTTGGCCGCGGCCGATCTTTGCCTGCGGTTGACTAGGAATGGGGATCGGGTCGAGTGGACGCCGTTCGTGAATGTGCTTTACGCCGGAGACGATAAAAAATCTGATACTGCGCGATGGGGCGAGTTTTATGCCCGCTGGCTGCCGAAGTTGGCGCTGGACTCCGCTTACAATCCCAACCTTAGCTTGAGATCTGAGTTTGCGGTAGAGCCGCTGGCGCCGTTGACATTCGATCCATATCCCTGGAAGCCGATTCCTCGCATATTGGTAAATCCTGCGGACGATACCGGCAGTGGCGAATACCGGATTTCAGCGCCTGCCCGTGCGCTGAATCAGGGCTTGATGGCACAGATGATGACCAGCCGGTCGACCATGTCGCCGCCTGAGATGGAACGCGTGGCACCCGATGTTCTCGTGTTGCAGCGCCAGGTATACGAGCATCAGGTTGAAGCGATCCGGCGCTATAAAAAATACAGCCGCGCTTTTCTGGTTTTCGAGCTGGACGACCTCATTACCGATCTGCCGCAGAAAAGCGCGTTGCGGCCCTACATGCCGGCCGATGTCGGGCTGCGGCTGGCCGAGGCGCTCAAACTGTGCGACCGTTTCGTCGTTTCCACCGCGGCGCTGGCGGAAATTTATGGGCATCTGCATTCCGATATTCGCGTGGTGCCCAATTATCTGGAAACTGCTCGTTGGCAAGGCCTCCTGCCCAGTCGTGGGGCAGGCCGCAAGCCGCGCGTGGGGTGGGCTGGAGGCAACAGCCATACCGGCGATCTGGAAATAATTATAGAAGTCGTCAAGACATTGGCCGATGAGGTCGAGTGGGTGTTCTTCGGCATGTGTATCGAGGAGATCCAGCCTTACGCGCACGAGGTCCATGCCGGGGTCGAGCTCGACCAGTATCCCGCCAAGCTCGCCAGTCTCAATCTCGATCTGGCGTTGGCGCCCTTGGAGCTGCATCCCTTCAACGAGTGCAAAAGCCATTTGAAGCTGCTGGAATATGGCGTGCTAGGGTATCCGGTGATTGCCACGGATATTCGCCCGTATCAGGGAGATTACCCTGTCACCTTGGTGCGGAACACTACGCAGGAATGGATTGAGGCCATACGCGAGCATGTCGTTTCTCCCGAACTGCGCGTCCGGCATGGCGATGCATTGAGGAAATATGTGATGTCCAGCTGGATGCTGGAGGATAATCTGGAAGCGTGGCTCAAGGCTTGGCTCCCGTAATTAATTTTAAAAATGTCCCTAAAGTTTTCTTTGGGTATGCCGAAAAATGTTCAGGAAGTAATGGCGCAGGGTTTTTCTTGCTGTCCGCCTGCGCGACTTTAGAAGTGGTTTGAACCCGGTTTACTCAAGGAGACTATAATGGCATCAACCATCAATACC